>NZ_AP011952.1:1145000-1445000 GCF_000828575.1 Methanothermobacter sp. CaT2
CATAGACAGATATGTTGAGGGGTGTCTGAAAAATCTTAAATTGCTTTAAGTAAATGATGATAATAATATACTCTGAAGTTCACCGGATCATAAAAAGGGAGGAATAACCATTAAGATGAAATGTGGTCTTGAAATTCATGTTCAGCTTGACACCAGATCAAAACTCTTCTGCAGGTGCCCCACAGATTACCAGGAAGCCCCACCAAACACCAACATATGCCCGGTCTGCCTCAACCAGCCCGGGGCCAAGCCATACCCCCCAAACAGGAGCGCCCTTGAGGGGGCACTTAAAATTGCACTCATGCTCGATTGCAGGATAAACCCTGAGATCACCTACTTCATGCGTAAGCACTACAACTACCCGGACCTCCCATCCGGGTATCAGAGGACATCCATACCCGTGGGACTTGAGGGTGAATTGAACGGTGTGAGGATCAGGGAGGTCCACATCGAGGAGGACCCGGGCCAGTACAAGCCCGACCAGGGAACCGTGGACTTCAACAGGTCAGGAATCCCCCTCATTGAAATAGTCACAGAACCCGACATGACCTCCCCTGAGGAGGCCAGGAACTTCCTCAGGGAACTCATAAGGGTCCTCGAGTACAGTGGCTGTGCACGTGGGGAGGGTACAATGAGGGCCGACGTCAACATATCCCTTGAGGGTGGTAAAAGGGTTGAAATAAAGAACATAAACTCAATTAAGGGCGCCTACAAGGCCCTGAAATTTGAGATGATCAGACAGAAGAACCTCCTGAAGAGGGGTGTTGAGGTCAAGCAGGAAACAAGGGCCTTTCTTGAGTCGCAGATGATAACTGTTTCAATGAGGCTCAAGGAGGAGGCAGAGGACTACAGATACATACCTGACCCGGACCTTCCGCCAATGAAGTTCACGGATGAAGTGGTGGAGGGTCTGCGGGAGAGGATACCGGAAGCACCCCACCTGAAGGTGAAGCGTTTCATGGAGGAGTACGGCCTGAGGGAGGAGGATGCAAGGGTCCTCACATCAGAGCTGGAGCTTGCAGACGCGTTCGAGGAGGTTGCTGGCTCAATAGACCCTGAATTTGCTGCCCTGTGGATGAGGGATGAACTGAAAAGGGTCCTTTACTACAACAAGATAAGCTTTGCAGAAAGCATGATAACACCAGGGGATATCATCGAGCTTCTCGCCATGATCAGGAAGAAGGAGATAACAAGCAAGGCAGCCAAGAAGATCATAGAGGAGATGCCACTGAATAAAAAGGGTCCCCGGGAGATAGCGACCGAAATGGGACTCATAGGCATCATAGATGAATCGGAAGTCATAAGGGCCGTTGAACAGGCCATAAGAGAGAATCCAGGGGCTGTTGAGGATTACCATGCCGGTAAGGAGGCAGCCATAAATTTCCTGGTTGGTCAGGTCATGAGGATGACCCGTGGTAAGGCTGAACCCGAACGCACCGTTGAACTGATAAAGGAACGGATCTGAGGTGTATGGCCAAGAACGTCCTGGATCTTCTGATGTGGCATCCGAAGTGGGATATTGAAAGATGCAGGATAAGCTACCTCCACAGGGGTGCCTGCAGGAACCTTAAAACAATCAGGGGCTCCGACATAGAAAGGCTTGAGAGGGGCTTCATGATACTGAGGGATGGGAGCTCCATCCCATACCACCGTGTGGTGAAGATAGTCTGTGATAACAGTTTCATCTGGAAAAAACAGAAGAAGGGAATAGGATGAGCAACAAGGCACTTGTAAGGGACTACATGACCCGGGACGTTATAACGGTATCCTCAGATACTTCAACTGCTGAGATAATCAAACTTATGAAGGAAACAGGGCACGATGGGTTCCCTGTTAAGGATAACGGTTCTGTGATCGGGATGGTGACGGCCTTTGACCTTCTGATAAAACCGTGGGTTAAAACCGTCTCAGAGATCATGTCAAGGGATGTTGTTGTGGCTGACCAGGACATGTCACTCAATGACGCCGCAAGGGTGATGTTCAGGATGGGCATCTCCAGGCTACCTGTTATAAACAAGGAGGGTAAGCTTGTTGGAATCATAACAAACACCGATATCGTGAGGTCCCACATCGAGCGTTCAACACCCATGAAGGTCAACTACTTCAAGAAGACCCTGGAACAGCTCTATGGTGTTAAACCAGAGGTTAAAAGGATGAAGGTCCCAATCGAGAAATTGAGGCCAACCCAGAACAAGGTCTATGCCGATGAACTCCAGGGCAGGACCTATGAAATTAAAAGGGGTCTTGCAGAGCCCACAATAGTTGTTAAGACAGGTGAAAGGTACGTCCTCATTGATGGTCACCACAGGACCCTCGCATCCTACAGGCTCGGGTGCAAGGAGATAGACTCCTATGTCATAGATATAAAGAAGGATATGAAGCTGGGTATGGAGAAGACAGCTGACCTCAATGGTGTTCACACCCTGGAGGACATAGAGGTCATAGATGACGCCCAGCACCCACTGATTGCGATAACGACGAGCATGAGAAAGGCCATGGCAGGTAAGAAGAATGGTAGATGAGGGAATTTTAAGGGAAGTATACCGTGTGCTTGAGGATCGGAGGGACAGACCCATTGATTCATACACTTCACGCCTCATGAGGGATGATGATAAAAGGGCAGAGGATAAGATCCTTGAGAAAATAGGGGAGGAGGCCGCAGAGGTCATAATAGCATCAAAGAATGATGAGAACCTCGTGGAGGAGGCAGCCGACCTCATATTCCACACTCTGCTCCTGCTGGTATACAAGGGCGTGCCCCTTGACAGCCTCCTGGAGGAGTTTGCTGCAAGAAGAAAATAGGGAAAGACAGCTCCAACGATAGAAGCAGAACAGGAAATGGAATAGGCTGGTGGAAACTCAGATAAGAGATAATTCCATGCGGTAGAACATTCTGTTTAAGATTTTTATTCCGCTTTCGTCTTTGATTCTGAAACCGAATTTCCTGTAAAGTTTGAGGGCCGGTCTGTTGCTCTGTGCAACATCAAGGGTGAGTCTCTCAAGACCTTCCTCCTCTGCTATTTTTCGTGCCTCCTCGAGGAGTCTGAACCCCACCCCCATCCCCCTTGCTCCCGCTGAAACTGCAAGGGATGAGATATAGAGATCACCCTCCCCCAGGTCCAGTGTGCTGAGGGAGTCAATTAAATCCATTGCAGAGAACCTCAGGAAATCCAGGGGGCCCAGACATCTTATCAGATCCAGCCTACTGATCTCTGCGCCCTTAAGTTCATAGACCAGTGCCCCAATAACCTCCGGCCCCCTGGATGCCAGTACTATCCTGTCAGGATCCAGGTACAGTCCGTAGTCTATAAGCTTTTCTATTATCAGATCTGGCTCAGTGAAGAACCAGTCAAATAGCTGCCTGTCCGACTCATATATGAGGTGGCTGACACTCCTTCTGGATGATGGTGTGGGCTTGAATGGGTGCACTCTCATGGTATCCTCTTTATGAGAATCAGTGGATTTTTATGATTTTAAGTCCAGGTGCATAAAAATTTTGTCAAAATGAAGGGGGTTATGAAAAATGAGGGGTGTTAGAAAAGGAGAATTTACTGCTCTGCGTCGAGCATTTCGCCGTATTCTATCTCTATCTGACAGCCCTTTGGACCGCAGCAGAAGTGCTGTAGATCAAAGCTTACAAGCATGGTTTTCACCTCTCAACCTTCTTTACTATAGTAAAGTAACTTAATGTATTTAAATCATGTAGTTACACAAAATGTATATACTTACAATAAGTATACCATGTTACAAGGAGTATAGTGGTGATGACATGGGAGATGATGAATACCTCTGTTCAGTTGAGGTCGCCGTCAACGAGATAGGTGGTAAATGGAAATCACTGGTCCTCTGCACCCTGAAGGATGGTAAACTCCGCTTCAGTGAAATAAACCGGAGGATCCCAAAAATAACACAGCGGATGCTCACAAGGACACTCCGTGAACTTGAATCCAGTGGACTGATAAACAGAAAGGTCTACCCTGAGGTGCCCCCCCGGGTGGAGTACTGCCTCACAGAGAAGGGAAAATCCGTCATACCCATACTGGACGCCCTCTGCGAATGGGGTAAAATGTACGGGTCCCAGCAGGAGAATTCAGGTGAGAAAGCCCCCTGAAAGGGCTGCGGGGAGCTAGAGACTGCATGCCCTCAATATCTTAACCGCCAGAACAGCCGCCCCGAATCCATTGTCTATGTTAACAACCCCTATGCCGGGCGAGCATGACTGGAGCATTGATTTAAGCGCCACTGACCCGCCCTCACCCACACCGTAGCCAACAGAGGTTGGAACCCCTATGACTGGTACATCAACAAGTCCTGCAACCACTGAGGGAAGAGCACCCTCCATACCTGCAACCACTATGAGGGCCTTAACCCCTGATTCATGCATCCTCCTGAGTGGGTCCAGGAGCCTGTGGAGGCCTGCAACACCAACATCATAGGCAGTGATGACCTCACAGCCTGATTCCTCTGCAACCACCCTTGCCTCCTCTGCAACGGGTATGTCCGATGTCCCGGCAGAGAGCAACCCTATCCTTCCAATAAACTCAGGGTCTCCTGACCTTGCAGCGAGCACCCCTGCGGTCTCATGGTACTCAATTCTTCTATCAATATCCCCGAGTTCCTTCAGTATCCCTTCAGCCCTATCAGGTGGGAGTCTGGTTACAAGCACATCCCCCACAGCCTTCACAATATTAACTATATCCTCATCACTCTTGCCTGGAGCGAATACTGCCTCTGGAAATCCTGTTCTCTTCTCGCGGAATATGTCAAACCTCACCCTATCCCCCAGGCTCAGCTGGGCTGATTCAATGGCCCTCTCAGCTTCCTCCAGTGATATCCTTCCCCTGAGTAGTTCCTCAAGAATTGATCTTACCGGCATCACTACCTAATTTATAAGTACATCAATATAATCTTAGCATAGGAGAACTCATGCAAACTCAAGGTAGATAGAAATGTACCGTGCCCATCTCACAGTGGAGGGAATAGTCCAGGGCGTTGGCTTCAGGCCAGCGGTCTACAGACTTGCAAATGAACTCGGCCTCACGGGATACGTGAGGAACATGGGGAACATGGTGGAAATAGCCCTCGAGGGTAGCCACGAAGGCATTGAAGAATTCATTGAGAGGCTTAAGAAAGATAAGCCCCCCATTTCAAGGATAAACAGTATAAAAAAGGAAATTTTTGAGGTCAATGAGGCATCATTCGCTGAATTCAGTATAAAGGAGAGTTCATCCAGTTCCTCGGGGACATCTGTAATACCCGCGGATGTCGCCACCTGCAGCAGCTGTCTGGAAGAGATGATGGATGAGAATAACAGGAGATACCTCTATCCCTTCACCGCCTGCACAGACTGCGGGCCCAGGTTCACCGTTATAGAATCCATTCCCTATGACCGTGAAAGGACCAGCATGCGTGATTTCCCTCTCTGCAGCTCCTGCATGGAGGAATACCTCAACCCCCTCGACAGGAGGTACCATGCAGAGGCCACATGCTGCCCCATCTGCGGTCCAAAGCCCTTCCTGTACAGGGACGGGATCCTGAAGACCCCTGACCCCATTAAAATGGCGGCAGAACTCCTTGATGATGGCAGCATACTTGCAGTTAAGGGTATCGGTGGTACGCACCTCGTCTGCCGTGCCGATGATGATGAGGTAGTTAAAAGGCTCCGTTCAGGGCTCGGAAGACCAAATCAGCCCTTCGCATGCATGTCCCCTGACCTCGAATCCATAGAGTCCTATGCATCCATATCAGACGTGGAGGAGGAAGCCCTCACCTCAAGAAGGAGGCCCATCGTTGTCCTGAAAAAAAGCCGGGACTACTGCCTGGCCCCCTCGGTTGCACCGGGCCTCCATAACATAGGGGTCATGTTACCCTACTCTGGTCTTCACCATGTCCTCCTGAGGTACACAGAGGCGCCGGCCTATGTGATGACATCTGCAAACAGGCCAGGGGACCCCATGTTCATAGAGAACACTGAGATCATAGGGGGCCTTCAGGGGATAGCAGATTACTTCCTGCTCCATGACCGAAGGATTGTGAACCGCTGCGATGACTCTGTTGTCCGTTTCAGGGGTGGTGAAATGGCATTCATAAGGAGGTCCCGCGGATATGCCCCTGAACCCTACGAGATCCCCCATGTTGCCGGTGACGTCTCGGCAATCTGCCTGGGACCGGAACTTGACGTTACATTCTCGGTGCTGAAGGGTGGTCAGTGCTATGTCTCCCAGCACATAGGCAACACCTCAAGGTATGACACCCTCCTCTTTCTTAAGGACGCTGTGGATTACCTCATGGGCATAACCGGGACAGAGGATGTTGATGTTATAGCCTGTGACCTGCACCCCCAGTTCCTCACAACATCCTATGCTGAGGAACTCGCCAGCAGGTTCTCTGCAGAGGTCCTGAGGGTCCAGCACCACCACGCCCATGCCCTTGCCCTGATGCTTGATGCGGGTGTCGATGAGTGCATATGCATAGCTGCAGATGGTGTTGGTTACGGTGATGACGGCACATCATGGGGTGGTGAGATACTCCACTGCCATGGTTCAGATTATGAGAGACTGGGGAGTCTGATGCCCCAGAGGATGCCGGGAGGTGACCTTGCGACAAGGTACCCTGCACGGATGCTCCTCTCCATGTTGAGGGGACGCTATGAGGGGGACCTCCAGGAGCTATTCAGTGAGAGGTACTCTGACTATTTCCCCCACGGCGAGAGGGAGATCGGTGTGGTGATGAGGCAGCTGGAGTCCGGGCTGAATACAGGTATAAGTACAGGCACCGGGCGTGTGCTTGACGCCATCTCAGCAGCCCTCAGGATCTGTGGTGTAAGGACCTATGAGGGTGAGTGTGCAATGAAACTGGAATCCGAGGCCTTCAGGGCCTCTGAAAAGCTGAACATGCCCTTTGAGGTTAAAGAAAAAGGTGGGAGGTACATCCTGGACACATCAGCCATCCTGCTGGATGTCATGGAACTTATTGATAGGGGTGAGGATAGATCAGAGATAGCCCATGCCGCCCAGAAAGCCGTTGCAGAGGGCCTTGCAGAGATGGCGGTACTTGCAGCAGATGATGCTGGAGTGAAGTGTATCGGTGGAACCGGTGGCGTGTTCTATAATGAGGCCATAAGCCTCGCTGTGAGGGATTACGTCACAGAGAGGGGTTACAGGTTCATCCAGCACAGGAATTCCTGTGCAGGTGATGGCTCAGTTTCCCTGGGACAGGCTGTTGCAGTGGCCCTCAGATACCGTTAGCACCATCAGTCCATATAAATAAGGTGGGGGTCATGTCACTCCATTTTCCTTCGAATCTCTGCTTCCATCAGCAGGTCCTCGGCCCTCCTCTTAAGGTGATCATAGAGCCTTATGAGGTTCTTTAACTCCTCAACTGCCTCCCATTGACCCCTCTTTATCTTATTTTCAATGTTGAGGAGTCTGGACCATTCATCCCCGGGAGGTAGCTGCTTCCTGTTCAGGAGGTCATCCATGACGTCAACCCTGAAGGTGTTCCTGTTTATTGTTATGCTGACATGGATGTCCCTTGAGATGTCATAATACTTACGGGGCCTTCCCCGCTCTATTTTCCTGAAGAAGGAGCTCAGGATCCCTGCCTCCTCCATGGCCCTCAGGTGCTCTATTATGGCCTTCTGCCCTATATCCAGCTCCCGGGATATCTCACTCACGAACCTTGGCTCCTCACGCAGGAGGTTTATGATATCCCTCCGGGTCTTGCAACCCATGACGTCAAGTATAACTTCCATGTTCTGGTTTTCAGTGGATTTTCCGCTCATCATGTAGACTATGTCGAAAGGTTTATATAACCTTTTGTAAGTATAATAGCTATAAGGTTATAGGTAACCTCCGGTAACTTTAATTTCTGTAAAAAATCAAAGGTGAACTGATGTGCGAAGATAAAAAAACTGATTCTAGGTCCCCACAGGAATGCCAGAAGGAACTTGAGGAACTCAGGGAGCGTCTTAAAGATTTAGAGAACGAAATCGAAAAGAAGGAAGAGGAAATCAGGGAGTACACCTCCCACCTCCAGAGACTCCAGGCAGATTTCGATAACTACAAGAAACAGATGAAAAAACAGGAACTCGAAATCATAAAAAACGCCAACGAAAGGCTCATACTCAAGCTCCTGGATGTCTACGAGGACCTCGAAAGGGCCATTGAAAATCAGGACAGCAGCATGGATGGTCTTGAGGTCATCTACCGGAAGTTCAGAGACACCCTCACAAAGGAGGGCCTCAGTGAGATACCTGCAGAGGGGGAGAAATTCGACCCCTTCCTCCACGAGGCCGTTATGGTTGAGGACCATGACGGATATGAGGATGGTGTCATCATCGAGGAGTTATCACGTGGTTACAGACTGAACGACCGCATAATAAAGCACTCAATTGTTAAGGTATGTAAGAAAAGCTGATTTGAGGTGATCACATGGCAAAGAAAGAAAAAATTCTCGGTATTGACCTTGGAACAAGTAACTCTGCAGCCGCAGTTCTAATAGGCGGTAAACCAACCATCATACCCAGTGCAGAGGGTGCATCACAGTACGGTAAATCATTCCCAAGCTGCGTGGCATTCACAGAGGACGGACAGATGCTGGTGGGTGAACCTGCAAGGCGCCAGGCAGTCACAAACCCGGAGAACACCATAACAGCCATAAAAAGGAGTATGGGTACAGACAGGAAGGTTAAGGTCCACGGCAAGGAGTACACACCACAGGAGATCTCAGCATTCATCCTCCAGAAGATCAAAAAGGATGCCGAGGCATTCCTGGGAGAGGAGATAAAGAAGGCAGTGATCACTGTACCTGCCTACTTTGACGACAACCAGAGGACAGCCACAAAGGACGCCGGGACCATCGCCGGTCTTGACGTTGTGAGGCTCGTCAACGAGCCAACAGCCGCAAGCCTTGCCTACGGGCTTGACAAGGAAGACGAGGACATGGTCATAATGGTCTTCGACCTCGGTGGAGGTACACTGGACGTTACAATAATGGAGTTCGGTGGAGGGGTCTTCGAGGTCAGATCAACCAGTGGTGACACCCAGCTCGGCGGAACCGACATGGACAATGCGATAATGAACTACCTTGCCGAAGAATTCAAAACGGAGACCGGCATAGACCTCATGGAGGACGACCAGGCGGTCCAGAGGTTGAGGGAGGCCTCTGAGAAGGCCAAGATAGAACTATCAACAACCCTGACAACCGAGGTGAACCTCCCATACATCACCGTGGCCCAGGATGGACCAAAACACCTCATAAAGACAATAACAAGGGCCAAACTGGAGGAACTCGTTGACCCGATAGTCCAGAAATGTGCAGGACCCATGGAACAGGCACTCAGGGACGCCGGAATGACCAGGGAGGACGTTGACAAGATAATACTTGTCGGCGGACCCACAAGGATGCCCATCGTCCAGAAATTCGTTGAGGACTTCATAGGAAAACCCGTCGAGAGGGGAATAGACCCCATGGAGTGCGTTGCCATGGGTGCAGCCATACAGGGAGGTGTCCTTGCCGGTGAAATAAAGGACCTGGTACTTCTCGATGTAACACCACTGTCCCTCGGTATAGAGACCCTCGGAGGAGTCTTCACCAAGCTAATAGAAAGGAACACCACCATACCCACCAAGAAGAGCCAGATATTCTCAACTGCAGCGGACAACCAGACATCAGTGGACATCCACGTCCTCCAGGGTGAGAGGCCAATGGCCGCAGACAACACAAGCCTTGGAAGATTCCAGCTCGTGGGCATACCACCAGCGCCCCGTGGAGTGCCCCAGATTGAGGTGACCTTCGACATTGACGCAAACGGTATACTGAATGTATCAGCAAAGGACCTTGGAACGGGTAAGGAACAAGCCATAACAATAACAGCTCCAAACAAGCTCTCCGAGGAGGAGATAAAACAGAAGATAGAAGAGGCCAAGAAACACGCAGAGGAGGACAGACGAAAACAGGAGGAAATCGAAATAAGGAACAACGCAGATTCAATGATCTACACTGCAGAAAAGACCCTGGATGAACTCGAAGACAAAGTACCCGCCGAGAAGAAGGAAGAGGTTGAGAAACAGGTCAGGGAACTCAGGGAACTCATAGCAGGAGACGACATCCAGGCAATAAAATCAAAGACAGAGGAGCTCACAAAGACGGTCCAGGAGATCGGAGCAGTTATATACCAGCAGGCAGCACAGCAACAGGCAGGCAGCACAGCCTCCGAGGGTGAAGACAGGGGCGGCGATGATACCATAGATGCAGACTTTGAGGTCAAGAACTAGCCCCCAACCCCACATTTTTTTATTCTTGATAAACAATTAATTCCTAGTAGACTGTTTCTAGAGTATACCAGGTGAAAATCGATGGCTAAACGTGACTACTATGAGATCCTCGGTGTGGATAGGGGTGCGGATAAGAAGGAGATAAAGAAGGCCTACAGGAGACTCGCCAGAAAGTACCACCCTGACGTCAGTGATGACCCTGATGCAGCCGAAAAATTCAAGGAAATAAGCGAAGCCTACGCAGTCCTCTCTGATGATGAGAAGAGGGCGAGGTACGACCGCTTCGGCCATGCTGGTATGGATGGCTTCAGTCAGGAGGATATATTCAACAACATCAACTTTGAGGACATCTTCAGCGGCCTGGGATTTGACATTGGAAACATATTTGACATGTTCGGATTTGGTGGAGGAAGAAGGCACGGCCCACAGAGGGGCGCTGATATAAGCTACACCCTGGAGATAAGCCTTGAAGATGCCTACACTGGTCTTGAAACCGATATAAAGGTTCCACATACAAAGAAGTGTCCGGTGTGCCATGGCAGCAGGGCTGAGCCAGGCACCGGTACAATGACCTGTCAGACCTGCGGTGGCAGCGGACAGGTGCGGCAGGTGAGGAACACCATCCTGGGGCAGATGATGAACATAACAACGTGCCCCGACTGTCAGGGTGAGGGTACAGTAGTTGAGAAACCCTGCAGTAACTGTAACGGTAAAGGCGTTGTCAGGAAGACCAGCACCATCCATGTGAAGGTCCCTGCAGGTGTTGAGACAGGATCCCGGCTCAGGGTCCCCGGTGAGGGGGAGATGGGTCTTCGTGGTGGAGAACCAGGGGATCTCTACGTGGTTATCAAGGTCAAGCCCCACAGCATTTTCAGGAGGGAAGGTGCCAACCTGTACACCGAGAAGCCCATAAGCTTCGTCCAGGCAGCGCTGGGTGACACCATCGAGGTCCCGACCCTTGACAGGCCAGTGAAACTGAGGATACCCGCAGGGACCCAGAGCGGTACAACCTTCCGTGTTAAGGGCCACGGGATGCCCCATCTCAAGTGGAACGGCTACGGGAACCTCTACGTAAAGGTCAAGGTTGTGACACCAAGAAAGCTGAGCCCCAGGCAGAAGGAACTCCTCAGGGAATTTGCAAGTATCAGTGGGGATGAGATCCACGAGGATAAGGGCTTCTTCGATAAGGTGAAGGATGCCATAATCCACTGAATCTCCTATTTTTTCGAATTCATGACCTCTGACAGAATCAGTTAGTTCTGAAGAGAGAACAACAGCTCCATCGCGCCTGCGAAAAAATCAGTTAGTTCTGGAGAGCTATGCAGGGATACTGATTTCCGTACCCCCTCAGGGGCTCTTATTGGATCACAGTAATTGAATATAATGATTGAAACCGGGCATGCCGAGAGTAACCCACCTTCTGTTTCGGCAGCATTCATCTGGGCGGACTACCTCTGCCTCCTACAGTAATCACCGGCAGCATTTGTCCTTGCATCCCGTGGAATGGCCGTTTCACCGGTCCTCCTGATGTCAGTCTGCTCCTTTGAGGGTGAAGCTTCATTATCATCCATCAGGAGACGTGTCGTTTCTGCTCCAGGGTCCAGCCTCTCAGCTGATGCCTCACGGCACCACGGTTCTGTATGATGGGTGGAGTTTCCTCAGCCCCTTGAGGGACCGTCAGCTGCCCTTCGGCTTGCCCGGTAAATAATCATGAAAATTAGAACTGATAGCGGGGCCTAGATTTGAACTAGGGATCTCGGGGTTATGAGCCCCGCGGGATCACCAGACTACCCCACCCCGCTAAACATTAGATTTGTTATTTCAATATATAAAGGTTGTGGTCAGTTCTTTTCCTCCTTTTCCTCAAGCCTTCTGAGCCTCCTGTCAAGAGACTCGAGTTTCTTATTGGTGTGACCCCTGTACTCGTTGAATCTCTGCTCCAGTTCATCTATGTTCCTTGATACAAGTTCAAGCCTTTTCTCAAGTTTAGATATGTCATCCATGGTTGCAAGTGACCAGTCCTCTATGAGTTCATCGCTCTTCTCATTGAGGAAGGCGTCTATCTTGTTTGAGATGACATCCGTGCTTATGGGTACCTCCCTCACCTTGCCCATTATCCTGTCACTCACATCTGACATCTTTTCTCCAACACCTGCCATGTAACCTTCCCTCCCTTCGGCTGTGCCTTCACCAGCTCCATATATCCTTGTTACGGGCGCTATGTTTCCTGATTCCATCAGGTAGTAGTATATGAGGACTACTATCGCCCCTGCAAGTATCAGAATTGCAAGAAGCTCCACCGGTCCCACTTTAAAACCTCCCCATTACTTTTTCAGCCTGGAATTCATCTCCGCTTCCTTCTTCTCAAGTTCCTTAAGCATCTTTTCGAGTTTCTTGAACTCTGTCTTGGCCTCAAGAAGGGCCAGTCTCTCACTTATTTCACTCTGGAGATAACCCACCTCATGCATTATCTCGGATGTTTTCTTCCTTATGGATGCCAGTTTATCCTGCTTATCCTTGGGAAGGGGTATCGTTGTCTCCATCAGACGCTTTGCATGAAGGTCATTTTCAACAAGGGTTATCTTCTTGAGTTCAATCTGTTTTTCAAGAAGCATGATGTCGTTCTGGGATTCCCTCACCCTCCTCCACTGTACAGCCACGATAATCACAGTTATAAAACCTAGGATAGATATTATAAGCCACAAAACATTCTGAGGTACCGTTGCCGTGGTCGCCATATACTGCCCCCTTGCATAGTATTATCTACTGTATATATAACTCCTTATTTAAATAAATAGCAGAACAGGATCAGTGATAAAGATGATCGAATCATACTTGAAGGCAGGTAAAATTGTATCAAAGGTCAGAAGGGAAGCCGCGGGGATAATAAGGGATGGCTTGCCCATAATAGAACTCGTAAATTACGTGGAGGATCGTATAATTGAGGAAGGTGGTAGGCCAGCCTTTCCATGTAACGTATCGGTGAATGAGGTAACGGCCCACTACACCTCTCCACCAGGCGACGATAGTGTAATAGGTGATGGTGACCTTGTTAAGCTGGACCTGGGCGCCCATGTGGATGGATTCATAGCCGACACCGCCATCACGGTGCCTGTGGGGGATGTTGATGATAAATGCCACCAGATGATGGACGCTGCAAGGGAGGCCCTTGAGAATGCCATTTCAACCATAAGGGCCGGTGTTGAGGTTGGAGAAATTGGACGCGTGATCGAGGAAACCATTCACTCCCATGGCATGAACCCTGTTTCCAATCTGACCGGGCACAGCATGGAGCGCTGGATACTGCACTCAGGACTATCAATACCCAATATCAATGAAAGGAACACTCATCAGCTGGAGGAGGGGGACGTCCTGGCGATTGAACCCTTTGCCACGGATGGTGTGGGCCTTGTGACGGATATGCCGCAGACCTACATATTCCGGTTCCTCAGGGAGAGGCCCCTCCGGCTTGTACATGCCAGGAGGGTCCTGGGTAAGATACGGGAGGAGTATCACGCCCTCCCCTTTGCACAGCGGTGGCTTGAAGAGTACTTCGATGCAAAGAGACTTAATGCCTCCATGAGAATGCTGATACAGTCAAGGGCCATATACCCCTACCATGTGCTGAGGGAAAAGAGCGGTGCAATGGTCGCCCAGTGGGAACATACAGTCATTGTTGAGGAGGGCGGCTGCACGGTTATAACAGAATAGTTAACTTGAGGATGCAGTTGAATGGACTGAATGTTCTGAAAAATAGAAAATTTAGGGATGGGATCAGTATGGTGTTGGTAATCCCATCTCTTTCCTTGCAGCGATGTTCTTCTCTGCCTTTTCCTTCTTCTGTGCAGAGAGTTTTTCAAGAAGTCCCAGGCCAGGTTTGACTTCCTCTATTGGTTTGGTCTCGAATATACCTGCCTCAACAGCCTGCTTGAATATTGAGTCCCCTGAATCTGTCCTTGTTATGACTGTTGACCAGCCATCCGGTGATCCCACTGAACCTGTTGATACGTCTGCCAGCTCAGCCACATAGTCCTTGCAGATCTTGCATCCTGCCTGTTCGTATCCATGGGTCTCCTTGAGTGGGAGTGTGTAGACATCATCCTGGGTGTAGACCCAGAATTTTCCTTTACCTATGTCCATCTTCTCAACGAGCTCCATGTTTAATCCGAGTTTCTCACAGATGAAGGTCTGCAGTGATGTGTATGGGAAGTTCTCCATGCAGTAGATACCGACCAGGAGTTTTATCTTATCTGCAACAAACCTGACACCGAATGGGTAGGTCTGGGCCTTCCTTATACCCATGGTCTGGCAGGGTATTGCAACTGTACCCAGTTTCTCTATACCGTACTGCCTCACTGCCTTCTTGAGCATCAGGACGTTTGGTGAGAATGTGTACTTGGTACCTGCAGCCGCCTTGAGTTCATCTGAGGTCATGGCGACCATTGGTTCTGGCTTCCAGAACTCCTTTCCGGGTCCTGCAACAACTGCGCCTTCGATTATGCCCTCGTCAAGGGCATATGCTAGAAGACCTGTAACTATTCCTCCATCCTGGGCTAACTTCTGAATCTCTCTGTCAGTTGATCTGGCGGAAACTATTTCCTTGTAAGTACCTAAAACCATTTTTCCAGCCTCCTATAGCCCTAACTCCTTTTTGATCTGTTCTTCTGGCCACCAGCTTCTTGGGCACTGCACATAGCAGATTCCACATTTTATACAGCGGTCGCTGTTGAGTTCGGGTCTTCCGTTGGTCATGTCAAGGGCCCTTGTCTGGCAGGCCATTGCACATGTTCCACATCCAGTGCAGAGACCCTGGTTTACAACCTTTGTCTGGAGGTCGCATCCGCATGCCTCTGTGTAGCCTGCAAGGTCCAGCATTGGCTGGAGGTACTCCATGTCATTGTTGATGAGTGCAACGACTGCCTTTGCTATTATCTCAGGTGATGGTGGGCACCCTGGAATGGCGAGGTCCACATCTATGAGGTCTGCTATTGGTACAAAGGACTCGTGTGATGGCTGTGCCTGCTGTCCACCCCTTGAGTACCTTGTGAAGCAGCCTGTTGCTGCGCATGAACCGAAGGCGCAGACGAGTTTTGCCTTCTCCCTCAGTTCTTTGAGTTCGTGCAGGCTGTGTTCGTCCTGCAGACAGACAGATCCCTCAACAAGGGCCAGATCCATCTCTGGCATCTCCCAGAGATCCACCAGGGTCTGTCCGTATACTATGTCCACCATGTTGGTGAGTAATTCTGCTAGAATGTCGTAATTTTCAGTTAACGACATGGCATCTCCGGTACATCCACTGAGGTGAATGTAACCTATTCTTGGTTTTGCATTTTCTTCAGCCACTTTTTCAACCTCCTCTTTTGAAGCTCCAACAGGTTCCGATTTTTCTTTTTCGGGTTCTTCCCTCTTAGCTTCAGCCTCCAATCCTAAAAATCTTTTGATGCGGGCAATTAAGCTCATTTAGAAACCCCAATCTCATCTAAGATCATCTGAATGGCTCTGGGAATAGCCTTTTTTACTGGGGGTGTGAGGCCCATTTCCACATTGGGAGCTGATATCTCCTTGGGTTTACACCCTATTACCACAACATCGATCTTTTCACTGAGTTCATGGAGGGGCTGGCTCACTGGCCATGTATGCATATTTTCATAGGATCCCTTTGGAATCTCAGTGACATCGAATTTCCTGAGTGTTCCGGGTTCTGCGTTGAATTCAACAACATCCACAACTATCATCTTCTTCCACTCCTCATGGGGGAGGGAGAAGACAAAGTGTGGACCGCCAGTCCCAGCATCAATGAACATAACATTATCTGGTTTTTCCCTATCCTTGAAGTACTCTTCAAGGGCCTTGATAACCTCTGGGCCGAATCCATCGTCCTTGAAAAGGATGTTTCCACAGCCCACCACTAGAATCTCAGCGTCGTATGGCATGTTATTCCCTAGAGTCTGACCATTTCATCCCTGATTACTGATCTGTCCTCGTCATCAACAACCATCACGTGTGTTGCGCATGAGAGACAGGGGTCGTAAGCGCGTATGACGTGTGGTCCGTATTCATGGTGGAATCCTTCAGTTGCAGGACCCATTGTTGGGATGTTCCAGGTTGTTGGGACGAGTGCACTGTAGAACTGTATCTTACCATTTTCAACCTTGGCCATGTGGACGTCCAGTCCCCGGGGAGCTTCAATTGCACCTATACCTAGTTTACCTGTGCCTCTCTCATCGAAGTCTGCCCTTACCGGTGCGGATGTGTCTAGTTCATCAAGGATTTCAATTGCCCTTGCGAGTGCCGTTTTCATCTCAAGTGCCCTTGCAACGTGCTGTGCAACAACACCCCTTTCCTTGAATCCCTGGAATTCAACCATCCTTGCTCTTGGACCGACCTCCACGTTTCTTCCATCGTAGAGTGGTATTGTTGAGCAGGCCCTCTTGGCTATTTCAGGGTCATCGTACCAGCTCTCAGGCATTACCTCGGTGAACCTGTCCAGATCGAATTTTGTCCTGTCGCCGTAGATCTGGTGGCTTGCAAGTGTTGGCTGGTTGTGGACTCCAAGGCCCTTTGGAAGGCCCTTATCCTCGATTAATCCTATCATGAGTTCAACGTGTTCGTTGAGTTTTGGTTTGAGCTGTTTTAACCTTGCATACAGCCTTTTCCTTGCGAGTTCCGTTATATTGTCGGCCATTCCACCTATCCTGACATCGGATGGGTGTATACCCTCACCTGCAACCATGTCAACTACGTACTGTGCGTTTTTCCTTATCTCGGAGACTGAGTTTATGGCGTCTGCCATGAGGTTTTCAGGCACGAAGTCCGGTGCTATGAGGAAGTGATGTATTGCGTGGCTGTTTACGTGGTGTGCTGCAAGTGTAAGTTCACGGAGAAGTCTTCCGGCCTTTGGAACCTCAATGTCAAGGGAGTCGTCTATTGCCTCAACGGAAGCCAGGGTGTGTGGTATAGGGCATACTCCACATATCCTCTGGACGATGACAGGTGCTGTTTCAGGTGCTTTACCTGTCACTATTTTCTCAAGGCCCCTGACAGGAGTAATACTGAAGTATCGCCCCTTTGTCACGATTCCCTCATCATCGACTTCCATGACAAGTTCTGCATGTCCTTCTTGTCGTGATGTCGGCGATATAACAATCCTTTCGCTCAAATGTATCACCTCTTGTTTTTAAAGTTCAAAAAACCTTCAATATTATAACTATTTTTAAATGTTATAAGTTTTTCAATTATAAAAAAAGTGAAAACTATTTATATCATTTTATAGATCACTTATTATTAGTAGAAAACAGAGTTTATAATATTAATTTTTTGTTCAGTAATACTGAGTGTTATATATCTTGACCCACATACTAAATGTGTTGTTAACACCAGGAAGGTGAGTTGATGATAAACTCAAAGGTTCTAGCATCGGTGGCGATAGTCCTGATAATTGGAGCTGTTGCTGCAGGTTATCAGGTGAGTCAGAATTCCGAGACACTGTGGAAATTCACAAGTCCCCAGAGCAGTCATGATCAGGGCCAGCAGCAGGGGGAGTCAAGCGTCCACAGTGAATCGCCCTCAACCACATCATCACAGGGTGGCAGTGGTTCAACCTCAGGTGGGGGTTCAGGAGTGAATGTGAAGATATCCTATTCAGAGGCAAAGAGTATTGCCCAGACATATATAAAGCAGGAGGGTGCCGCTGCAGGGACACCAAGGCTCCTTAAAATGGACGGTAAACTGGTCTATGTTGTTCCCATCGAAATGGGTGGGAAAACCGTTGGAGAGATCTACATTGACCCCATGACCGGTAAAAACCTTGGAGGGGCTGGTGGTGCGCCATGATGATTAAGACAGAAACAGAGTGCTGCACAATATATTCAGAGGATGTTGAGGACGCTGTCGTCCTTGAGGGTTCCCCTGGAGTTGGCCTCATAGGTAACATACTGGGGTGGCTTCTGGTTGAGGACCTCAAGATGAGGGAGATAGGCTACATTGACTCAAAGTACTTCCCTCCCCTGGCTGTCCTCTATAAGGGTGTTGCAATACACCCCTTCAGGATATATGAGGGTGATGGGATAGTCCTCTTCCTCTCGGACTTCATACTCCCCCCTGCAGTTGTCTATGATATGACAAATGCGATCGTGGAATGGATGGTCCGCAATAAGAGCAGGGAGCTGATAACCTTTAACAGCATGGTTGTCCGTGAAAAGTCACAGCCAGTGGCGGGTGCGGGTAACAGCCAGGAGGTCATCCAGAGACTTGCAGACCTTGGAATACCGATAGTCCCCTTCGGTAACCTCAATGGTATTTCAGGGACCCTCCTTACAAGGTGCGCTGTTAATGATGTACCAGCATCATGCCTCTTTGCAGAGATCCTCAACCCCTACCCTGACCCGAGGGCAGCTGCAAGTGTCGTTGAGGTTCTGAATGAAATGCTCGGTACATCCGTTGACCCTGAGCCCCTCCTGCAGGAGGCGCAGGCCATAGAGTCACGGCTCAAGAAGCTCGCAGAGACGGTGCAGGGAGAGGCCGAGACACCCATCTACATGTAAAAGTTTATATATTAGAAAATCAAATATTTCTTTACTCTTTTGTCAGGGCCCGTAGCCTAGCCAGGATAGGGCGTCGGACTTCTAATCCGAAGGTCCCGGGTTCAAATCCCGGCGGGTCCGCTAAAAAAAGGTGTAAAGGAAACGGGGCCCGTAGCCTAGCCAGGATAGGGCATCAGACTCCTAATCTGAAGGTCCCGGGTTCAAATCCCGGCGGGTCCGCTCAATATTCTAATTCCAAGGTACACTGATAGGAATTCCATTTTTTGAGACCCATGGAATAAAACAGCTATTTTCCAGGTCCATTGAAGAAATAATGATGGATGATAATGGTACCCCAGGTTATTGATTAGATTATCTGAAGTAAGCATCAAGGGTCTCGGCAGGGAACCTTATCTCACCATACTTCCCACCACCACCGGGTATCACAGTCAGTGAGCCATTGCGAAAGGCCTCCACTGCAACAGCAACACCCGTATCCAGCGCTGCAATATCCTCAAGGGGAGCATCAAGCAGCACCCGGATCTCTGTTCCAAATTCCCCCACAAGTTTCTCCCAGATTCCCTGTACAAATTTTGTGGTTACTCCCTTATCATATTTCATCCCTATGATCTCTGCAAGGGGCATCAGGTGGACGTAGGGGGGCCTGTGTGGTGGGTGGTGAGGTTCATCCCAGGTTGAAAGCTCGTATATCCTGTAATCCACACCCTTCTTGATTTTACCCCCACAGGGACACCTCATGTCCATTCCAAGCGCCTCCTCAGGACTGTAAATGCGGTAGCACCGGGTACATGCAGTCATGTGGTACTTTCCGAGGCGCGGGTCAAGTCCATAGTTCGCCCTTATCCTGCACTTACCTATGGCCCTCCTGAGGGAGGTGAAGGACACATCATCCATCTCAAACTGATTGAACTCCCTCCCCAGCCTGTGGGGCCACGGCGAATGGGCATCGGAGTTGGTCAGGAAGGGTATGTCTGCAAGTTCGGCTATCTTATCAGCCATGTCAGTATCTGCAGAGAGGCCCAGTTCAAGAAAGTCTGGTCTTGCCCCGTAACAGTCCATGTAGCTGTCATATGACTTGTACATGCTGGTCCAGGGTGTGAAGGCATGGGAGGGTCCTGCCATCCCATCGTATTCATGTACAAGTTCAAGTATCTGGGCCCCGTTCATCCTCACCCTGGGCCTTCCATCTGTGGTGCTGGCTGAGGGCATCCTCCCGGCTATCTCCTCTGCAGCCTCAAGTGATGGGAGTATCAGGAGGTGGTGGACCCTCCTTGAGTCCTCAACCTCCGCCGTTATTACGAAGCTGCACTCCTCGCGCCCGTAAATCCCGTCCCCCTCATATTCAGTTGATTCAGCTATGATCTTCCGCCATCCAGGGTGAAGTGCGTCGCCTGTCCCTACAAGGTGAAGGCCCTTGAGGCGTGCCTGGGGTGCTATGTTGTCAATAACCATGTTACGGGACGTTGCCCTTGAAAAGCAGCTATGGATATGCAGGTCAGCGTTTATGATCATCTGATCATCCAGAAAAAATAGGTGGTGGGCTCAGCCTATGTAACGCAGGTCCTCTTCCCCGGGTTTGAGGTTCATCCTCTCAATCATTTCCTGCTCCATCTGCTGGGCCTTGGAGATCATCTTCTTTGTCTCCTCTGCACGCTCCTCAAGTTTTTCAAGGTCCACTTCAAGTTTTGTCATCTCAAGTAGCACCTCAAGGAGTGCGCGGGCGGCCTCGGCGTCTATGAAGTAGCCTGGTGTTTCGCCCATGAGGCATACACCCTCCATGCCCCTCAGCCTCCCCATTCCAAGGAGAAGTCCTGATGCGCCTATTATGCCTCCATCAGCGGATCTCATGATGACGCCGTGTTCCTTGAGATCCTCGACGAGTTCCATGCTGGTTGCTGCCCCATAGACCCTCGCCTTCTCAACGGGCTGCCCCGTTGCGAGGCCTCCAAGGGTGAATATCCTCCTGGCGCCGTATCCCTCAACAAAGTCGAGTATCATGCCACAGATCTCATACTGTCCCTCAGGTGAGAGTCCCTGGGTGTTGCCCACGAGTATTATGTAATCCCTCTCATCCCCGCCTGCATCCCTGAGGTAATAGAACTCATTCCTCATGGGTTCAACTATACCATCCTCATCAACCAGTACCTGTGGTGGGAATGATGGGGAGTAGAGTTCAGCAAATTTGACAGCCTCCAGTTCATCTATTATGTGATCGGCTGCCAGTTTACCCACATGTCCTATTCCTGGAAGTGCCTCGATGAATATGGGGCTGGAAAGTTCAATGTCTTCCAGAACGTTTATGATTGTTTCCCTCATTTTGATTCACCACTACCTCTAGAGTAAAGCTCTCTTTTGAGTTTTCTCCGGTATGCGCCATATTTGTCCTCCGGGGAAAACTTTGGAGGATAAATGACCCCTGTTCTACCTCCGCAGTGTGGGCAGACCTCTTTCAGGGTGTACTCTCCGCATGAACGGCATCTTTTCATCTTCATGTGAGTTCACGGAGGAATTCTCCCTCTCCACCCTCTTTCTCAACGATCTCTATGCACTTCTGGGCTGCTTCCTTGAGCTGCTTCTCTGCCTTCAGGTAGTCCGTTGACTTCACGATGAGCCGGTACCTGGGGGCTCCTACCGCCTGGACTGTTATGCCCTCATCCTGGGCTGATTTAAGTGCCTTCCTAATTATTTCGACGCCGTTGGGTGCGTAGGACTTGATGTCAACGTATCCAGTTATCTGGACCTCGGGAGGTGTTATGTTGCGCTTGGCAACCTCTGTGATGACGGCTGCCCAGTCCTCAGGGACTCCCTCCTCGATGAGGGACTTTTCCCCCTCCTCTGCAGCGGTTTCAAAGGCGCCGTAGAGGTCTCCGAATATGTCCATCAGTTCGTATCCAACCTCTTCATAGGCGGTGTCAAGGTCCTTTCCAAGGTCCCTTGCTGCGAGTTCAAGGAATTTCTCAGCCTTCTGTTCGATCTTCCATGCCTGGATCTTCTTTGTGCGCTGGTCCTCCCTTATCCTTTTCATTGAAACATCCACGTGTCCCTTACGGGGATTCACACGGAGGACCCTTGCAACGATCTTCTGGTTCTCCCTTACAAAGTCCCTTATGTTTTTAACCCATCCAGAGGATACCTCGGAGATGTGAATGAAAGCCTCCTTCCCTGGATACTCCTCCAGGGTGGCGAAGGCGCCGTAGTTGAGGACCTTGTGAACGGTCCCAACCACCAGTTCACCCTCTTCAGGCCATTCATTTTTTCTTCTTACCATGAAAAACACCTAGATTAATCCAGGACCTCTAGAATCTGGGCTTTGATCTTTGACTTTCCTCCTGTTGGCTCAACAAGTGTTTTACCACAGATTATGCACTGAACATATGATGCTGCCCTGTCAAAGACAACCTGCTGGTTTCCGCAGTCCAGACATTTAACACGGAGAAAGTTACCCTTGGTATTGTAGAATATCACGCCAATCACCTCTAGGCCACGTATTCAACCCTTCCAGCCCTGAAGGATTTCTTCTTTATGTGTGACTTTCCACATTCCTTGCATTTGAGCCTGAGGTCAAGTTTCTTAACGGGTTTGTTACCTGATGGGAGTGGACGTGGGTAACCCCTGTAACCGGCAGTGACACGTCTGAACTGCCTCTGACCCCACTTAAGTTCACTGGCCTTTCTCCTCTTTGATTCCAGTACCTCGTGAACGGTGTGTTTTCTACAGTTTGGACAGTAAGTTCTTCTTTCCTTAGGAATCTTCATATCTAATCACCTCGTAAGTGAAAAAGTAAGCCTTTAAAATAACTGAACTTTTTATACTGGGTTAGTATATCTCAAATCTCTATTTATACCTTTGTATGTGACACCACCTGGTGGTTCACTGAACCTTAAACTGCTAATCCGTGTTGATCCATCAGTTTCATTGCAGGGTACCTGATCTTCAGAGAACAGGAGAGCAGTCTAACCATTTTAAAGCCTGCTGCCTATGAATACCTTATCCTCCGACCCTTCTTTGCATTTATGAAGACGTTTGCATTCAGTGATGGGAGCGTGACTATGTCCTGCGGCCGGAATGGACCGTATACCTTTTCATCCACGCCCATTATCCTGGCAGGTACCTCCTCGAATATCAGTACCGTTTCAATATCCTCCTCCCGCCCTTTAACCCCTTTATCGGTTTTTACGGATGTTGAAGGATCAGTAAGAGTTTCAGAGCCATCCAGAACGTCCTTCCTGGGGGCATCATCTTTCGCCCCTGAATCCCTGGTACCGGATTCAACATCTATTGAGGGGATTATCCTCGCCCTGAATTCCCTCAGGGTTTCTACCAGTGAAAAGTAGAGCTCCTCCTCCTCTGGTGTCATGTTGAGGGGGGTTGTATCCTGGAGGTCGAACTGTGGCCTGCCATTGAAGAGGTGGTATGACCTCTGGACGTTCATGACGGCACTATCAGTTATCTTGTGCTCCCTTCTCTCGCAGATCTCCGTAGCTATCCTCTGGGTGTCCCTTATGAGGTAGTGTTCCTTGGCGAAGGGGTCATTGCCAACGGCGTCAAGGAGATCCTCTATGTAACTGTGAACCCTCTCATAGAAGTCATCCCCCACCCTTGCAAGGCCGCTTTCAGATCTCTCCTTTTTCTGAATCCTCCTCAGTTTCTGAAAGAATTCGTCCAACCCCATTCCTCACCTTTAAGTTATTCCTCTGCCTCTATTCTTGGAGCAAGGAGGAAGCTGAGTTCACCCTCTTTGCTTGCCATCTTCAGGGTCAGTTTGAGGGGCATGTCATCTCCCAGGTTGATTATTGCGGTCTCACTGAACTTGTCTGCCTTGAGCATCTCCTTGATCTTATCAAGGGAGTATATGCTCCTTGCAGGTTTACCTATCCTTTCGCCGTGGAGGTATTCAATCTGGGCGTCTCCAAATTCTCCCTCAGCTGAGGCTATGAAACGGTCCTCATCCACACGGAAGGTTATCTTATCTGAGAATATGTCTATGTCAGCTATTGAGTCCTTGAGGAGCTGGAATGGCACCTCGAACTCATTCTCATACTCAATTTCAGGAGGACTTGGGGTTTCGTATTCGATGTCGATCAGCCTTATCTTGAATGTCCTTACTGCTTCCCCTTCAAACTGGATTATCAGGTTTCCCTCGTCGGTTGAGAGTATGACCCTGTCATTTGCCTTTGCCCTCTTGAGGACCTTCATGAGTTCCTCTGTGTCCACGTTGATCCTCTCTGGTTCATCACAGACGTACTCATCGAAAAGCTCGGCCTTCAGTTCGAGGTGCACGTATGTGATGTGGGACCTGTCAAGGGCGTCCAGGCGCAGGCCTTCGGCGCTAAGCTGTATCTGAACCTCGTCAACGATGGATGATATGGCATCGAAGCTCGTCCTTAAAATGTTAGGGTCATTCAATTCTGCCTTGAACATTTTCGTCCTCCTTATCCTATATAGCTAGATATTGGGGTCATGATTTATATACTATTCCTCTTCTTCTTTCTCTTCCCCTCTTTCAGCCTTCTTCACCTGTTTATAGAACCCCTCAAGGGGTGTGCCCCCTATGATGCTATGGACCATGAAGGCCCCCACCAGCAGGAGACCCGTGAGGATGAGGAATGCTGCGATGACCGTGTTCTCGCCTGAGACCACATTGTCAACAACACGGTCAGATGACCCCATTATGGTGACGATACCTGTCAGCAAAAGCATGACACCAAGTACCATTGCACTGTACCTCAGTATATCGTCACGGTGTTCCATTATGAGGGTCACCGGAAAGCCGTGCTCTGATTCATCCTCCTGTAACTCCTCCCAGACCCTGGCAAGGAAACCCCTGAGCCTTCCTGAATACCTGCCTTTCTTACCATTATCGGGGCCTTCATCAGACATCTGCTCACCATTTTTCAGTCATATTCCCTCCAGGTGTGCTTGCAGCGGGTACATCTGAAGAACCGTGTCTCTGATTCATCAGCCCTCCTTGTCTGCTGAAGCCACCAGAAGGCCTCCATGTTACCACATTTCGGGCATTCAACCCTCGTGGTTGGGAGGGTATTTACATCATCACCTGTGAATATTATGGTCTCCTTTGCCTCAACTTCCTCTGAGACGCTGTACTTGTCTTTGAGCTTATCTGTGATATCCTTCTCATAGCCACACTGACACTTAAATTTTCCCTCGGATGGAAACATTACAGCTCCGCACTTAGGACAAAACTCCATCTTCTTCCTCCTGGTCAGAGAAACTGAAACCTTTTTGATTTCTAAAGTTTTTCTACAAGGACATTTATAATAATTTTGATTGTGACTGAAGGTCATGATATGCTGCAGAATGATTTTTTAGTGGAACACGGGATGCATTCCTCATCAATCTATTCCCGGTATCTGCCTCCTGAAATCCTCCAGAATCTTCCGGTGGTCAAATGCAAGTTCAAGATCATCTATATCCTCGATGTGGAATATTCCAATGTCTGCAGCGTCTGAACCGGCCTCCGGTTCACCGGACACTGCCCTCGCGGTGAAGCATACGCTCACGGTGTGCCCGCGGGGGTCCCTCCGGGGGTCGGAGTAGACCCCGAGGAGGTCCTCGATTTCAACATCAAGGCCTGTCTCCTCGAGGGCCTCCCTCCTTGCTGCATCCTCAACAGTTTCACCGTATTCCACAAATCCTCCGGGTATGGCCCAGGACCCCCTGTAGGGTGATCTGCCCCTCCGTATGAGGATTATTCTATCCCCTGATAACCTTATGATAACGTCCACCGTGAGCATGGGTGCCTTCAAACCAGACTCCTCCTGCAGGCATCTCTTTCTAGGCGCTGCCCCTGGACTCTCCTAACGTGACTCCTGAGGCAATTATGTGGGCCGCCCTCAGTGGTTCTGGAATTGAGCTGCGGGTCGTTGATATCCTGACAATCTCTGCGGCGTCATCAGGTTCAATGCCTGCGGTCTGGATGTAGAGGGGTTCCCTGGATTCCACCCTGTAGATTCTACCGGCCCTCTCTATGCTGCGCCACCTTGCCTTCCAGTCAGAAAATCTGTGCTTGAGCGCCCTCTTTATTCTTTCCATATCTGGATGTTTCCTCACAACCACTATAACGGGAAGGCCGGTCCTCTCTGATAATTCCACTATGTCCACAACATTGAAGCCCCCGAAGGTCAGCCCATCAAGCATTATGACCCTCAGCTGGTTGAGGTGCCTTGATCCATTCACCATCTCGATGATCCGCTCTGTGGCATCGTCACCGTCCACCCTCACCGTGGTTGTGAGGACGCCGTCGAGCCACTGCCCGCCCCTGAATACGGTGCCAACCAGAAGCACGTCCTCCTCACTTCTGGGGGTGAATGGAGCATCATCTATGCCGAGAATCCTTATCTCAGATTTTATCTGCCTGAAATTATGGTTCTCCATGGAAAAATAGTTCACAGGGACTCTATGAGGCCCCTGAATTCATCACATCTATCCCTCAGGGTTTCGGCTGCTGCCTTGAGTGATTTTTTCGGGCTTCCTGCCCTGATATATAGCTGTGGTTCCCCCACTATTGGGTGGTCTATCGAGTATGCTGCTGCCTTAACCTTTTCATCCTCCATGAGGATGCTTCTTAATACATTGCAGAGGGTGTGTGTTTCTCCCTCAAATACTATCTCCATCTCATATCTCTTATCCAGAATGACTTCCATTAGAATTACCCCTTAAGTGATTAACCTTCATAATTCACTGATAGCTTCCTTTTTTCCCGGTTTTCACAGTTCGGGCACCTGACCTCGTCCCTGCCGTTCACTTCCATGAAGTGCCTGCAGCGGGTGCACATTGCCTTGATAACCCCAAGGTCACGGCCTGATGTCTGTAGATCTATGCCATCGAGGCCCATGATCTTTGTGACCCTTGCCTCCACGATGTCCCCTATCCTGAAGGCGTCTGTTAGCTTTGAAAGGTAGCCCTTCCTTGCCTGTGAAACGTGGACTCCTCCAACGAAGTATGTTGCAAGGGCTCTCCTGTTGCCCTTGATGCTGTGTATCCTCACAAGGGCCCGCTGACCCCTTACATCAATGACCTCTCCAATGACCCTTGAACCCCTTTTAAGTGTTGGTGGTGTGTTCAGCTTTGATATTACCTTTATGCTCTTATTCCGGTCATCCCTTGAAACCTCTCCAACGACAAGGGATTTTATCTTACCATCCTCATCGTAGGTCCCCTCAGAGGGGAGGACCTCTTCGCTTACAGCCAAAAAATCTCCGGGAAAAACCATATCCCCAGATTTAACTTTCATCCATTCACCTCTTCAAGGTAAAAACAATGCTTACCTTACAGTGATCTATGGTTAGATCTGATTATATATATGCTTTTGCATGCGACCTTCAAATATCGATTACTCCATGCCTCTGAATCTCACTACAATGCTTTTGCATGCGACCTTCAAATATCGATTACTCCATGCCTCTGAATCCTACTAAAAAACCATGCTGCACATCTGTCCACTGATTACCATGCCTCTGAATACCATGCATGAGAGCCAGCCGCACACTGGCCTATCTGTAGATACCACACCAAATAAAGGGTTATCCGTGTATTATCTCATCCAGTGTGTAGTCGTCCCAGCTTCTCTCTCCCAGAACTATCTCCAGTTCAGATGGGTTCAGGAGTGGTCTATCGTAGAGCTGTGAGTCATCTATGGCTATCCTGGGACACGCAGTTACCACGAAGGCCTCAAGTTCCCTGAAGGGGAGGAGTGCAGCCGGTGAGATGTTCTCAGCCAGGAGTATGAGGGCCTCCCTTCCAGCCTCCTCAAGTTTTTTCTTAACCATGAGGGCAAGCTCAAACCTCATCTGTCCAGCCTTTGATGAGACCACCACCCCCCACTTGCTGGCATCCGCTGCCCTGCTTATCCTCGCAAATCTCACCCTCAGGACCCTGTCTGCGAATTCCTCGATGTCCCTCACCTCACCATGATATGGGTCAGCCACCACAACCTCGCGTCCGGTGAAGAGTTTTATGCCGAGGGGGTGGAAGTTCCCGCTTCCGAGGAAAAGGTAGGCATCTGCATCGGTGCCCCTGATGGCTGAGAAATTGCATCCCAGGACCTGGCCCCTGGCTGTGTTAACACCCTCCCCTGTGACGACCTCAAAGCCCCTCTCCTCAAGGAGAGACCTTGCCTGGTCAAGGAGGTGGAGGTGCTGTGCTGTTGTTGCAATTCCAATCCTCCTGTGGCCGGAAAGTCTGTCAGCAGCCTCCCTGATGACTTCACCTACCTCAACTGAGGATGCGGCCTCTATGAATATCACAGGGACCTCATAGTCAAGGGGGAGTGGTGTGTGTCCATAGTGGACTATGAGGTCAACCATACCCCTCATTTTTCTATCTGAAACATCACATGCCCCGAAGCATGGGTCTGCGGATATCACGGCAGTTGCGCCTGTTTCTGATTCTATCTGCTCTGCAAGTTCAACTGCCCTCATTTTAAGTCCCTCAGGGAACTGAAGGCCCACGACCCCTGCATTACGTTTCCTTATCTCCCCGATGACCCTTTCAGTTTCAAGCCTGTAGAGTGACATTTAATCATGCGGCCCCCCGGCAGGGATATCCTCAACCTTAACTCTGCCATCGATAACATCAACCTTCACGAGGCTCTTCACAGTGAAACCTGTCCTTTCCCTCACGACCCTGGATCCCTCACCCTTATCTATGACTGTTATAACATCCCTGACATCAACATCCATCTTCCTCAGGGCTTCCAGGACCGCCAGGAGGGTCCCTCCAGTGCTCACAACGTCGTCAATGACAACGACCCTGTCTCCACTATCAACACCATTTATGTAGAGTTCCCCTTCACTGTATCCTGTCATCTGATGGACGGCAACCTCGCCGGGAAGGCCGTACCTTCTCTTCCTCACCACGACGAAGGGTATTCCGGTCTTCAGTGATAGAACCGTTGCATGGTGTATGCCCATGGCCTCTATGCAGATTATCTTATCCGCTTCAGGTCTGAACCTCCTCACGATCTCCTCTGCAACCTCCTCCAGGAGTTCGGGTTCGGTGAGGGGTATGCCATCGGTTACAGGGTTTACAAAGTAGTCGTACTCTCCCTTCTTAATCACAGGTGAATTTCTGAGGCTTTCCTTGAGTTTATCAAGCATTTCGATCACGCATCGGGATTGTTGAAAATTGAATTCATTATCTAGATATGATTGAGGATCTTAATATAGGTCCTCAAAGGATCTGCCGCCCCCCACCCTGTGACCTTTATATGGCGCAGCCCATCCACCACTCTTAATATATAAGGTGATCCCAACAATAGTTAATGATTATCCATCACTGCAGGTGAAACCATGCTTGGGAATCTGGGCAGAAGTCTCAGTAAAACTATGAAAAAGCTGGCAGGGATGACAATTGTTGATGAGGAGGTCGTCAGGGAGGTCATAAAGGATATACAGAGGGCCCTGATCCAGTCCGATGTCAACATAAAACTTGTATTCAACCTGTCAAAGTCAATTGAGGAACGGGCACTCAACGAGGAACCCCCTAAGGGGATAACGCCAAAGGAGCACATCATAAGCATAGTGTACGATGAGATGGTCAAACTCCTGGGTGAGAAGAGCCATGAACTTGTCATAGATGATAAACCGTACCGCATACTCTTCCTTGGACTCCAGGGTAGCGGTAAAACAACAACCATAGGTAAACTTGCAAGGTACCTCCGCAAGAAGGGTTTCACTGTTGGGGTGGTCTGTACAGACACCTGGCGCCCTGCGGCCCTTGAGCAGCTGGAACAGTATACCGAGGGACAGGACGTGAGCATATACGGCGACCCCCAGAACAGGGACGCCCTGGACCTTGCAGAGAAGGGACTTGCCCGGTTCCAGAAGAAGGACGTTATCATATTCGATACGGCCGGAAGACACAAGGAGGAGAAGGACCTCCTCAGGGAGATGGAGGAACTTTCAGCCATTGTGGAGCCCCATGAAGCCATACTTGTAATCGACGGGACCATAGGCCAGCAGGCAAGGGAACAGGCCCTCGCATTCAGAAAAGCCACAGATATAGGTTCAATAATTGTGACCAAGCTCGATGGTTCAGCCAAGGGTGGTGGGGCCCTCTCGGCCGTTGCAGAGATAGGTGCTCCCATAAAGTTCATAGGTACCGGTGAGAGGATAGATGACCTGGAGGTCTTCGATCCCGAAAGGTTCATATCACGTCTCCTCGGTATGGGGGACCTCAGAAGTCTCCTCGAGAAGGTTGAAGAGGTTTCAGAGGAGGAGATTGCAGAGGAATCCCTCGACGCAATACTCTCAGGTAAGTTCACCCTCAGGGATATGAGGGTGCAGTTTGAGATGATGGGTAAGATGGGGCCCCTCCAGCAGGTTATGAGTATGCTGCCTGGTGCCGGGAAACTCCCAAAGGACGCCAGCAGGATGACCGAGGAGACCATACGGAAGTACCTCATAATAATGGACTCCATGACAGAGGAGGAACTGGAAAAACCAGACATCATAAAACACTCAAGAATACGCAGGATAGCCCGGGGTTCAGGGACGCGCAATGAGGACGTTAAGGAGCTCCTGAAGTACTACAGGGTCACCAAAAAGGCCATGAAAGGGCTTGGAAGGAGAAAGATGGGTGGACCCATGGGCCAGCTCATGAGGCAGTTCATGAGATAGCATCCTGAAGGGCAGAGATCAGGGGATAACCATGGATGTTCAGCAGAGACTGGGAGGACTGCTTGAAATCACAGAGTCCAGAATATGTCTGCACTGCCTTGGCAGGCACTTTGTTGATTTGGTTGAAGGGCCAGGGAACCGTCTGAGGGGTGAGAAGCTCCAGAAGGAATTCTCGCTGAAACTATCCGGGCCATGCATGATATGCGGTGACGTCTTTGACAGGATTGATGAGGCCGCAGGGATGGTTAAGGAGAGGGTGGATGAACTTGGCCTTGAATACTCTTCTGTACTTGTGGGTACAAGGTTGCCCCCCGAAATGGTGGAACTTGATGATGAGATCAGAAAGCGCCTCGGAATCAAGACTGAGGGGCTTAAAAGGGATCTCAACCGTGAACTTGGTAAGAGGGTTGTCAAACTGCTGGGCTGCAGCGCAGAATTTGAGGACCCCGACCTCGTGGTGATGGTGGACTTCAGGGGGGACATCAGGGTCTGGATCCAGATAAACCCCCTCTTCCTTGAGGGGAGGTACCGCAAGCTGGTTAGGGGAATACCCCAGACCCGCTGGCCCTGCAGGAAGTGCAGGGGGAGGGGCTGTGAGAGGTGCAATTACACCGGTAAGATGTATCCCACGTCTGTGGAGGAGCTCATAGCCGGGCCAATCCTGGAGGCCAGCCAGGGGCGTGATGCAAGGTTCCATGGCTCAGGCAGGGAGGATGTGGATGTTCGGATGCTCGGGACAGGGAGACCATTTGTCCTGGAGATAAGGGAACCCCGGGTGAGGAACCTGGACCCTGAATCCCTTGAGGAGGAGGTGAACCGCAGGGCCCATGGCATGGTTGAGGTTGAGGGTCTCAGGTTCTCCACAAGGAAGAGGAAGGTTGAACTGAAGGATTCATCCCAGAGCAGGTACAAGGTTTACCGGGCCCTGGTTGAACTGGATGGAGATGTTACTGATGAGGACCTTGAGAGACTCGGGTCACTTGACATCATAAGACAGCGGACCCCTGTGAGGGTTTCCCACCGCAGGGCTGACAGGGTCAGAGAGAGGAGGGTCCTGGAAATATCATGGAACTGGCTGGATGGTTGCCTTGAGTTGATAATAAAGGGTGAGGGTGGCCTCTATATAAAGGAGCTTATTTCGGGGGATTCGGGACGTACAGAACCAAGTGTGAGCAGTGTTCTGGGGGTCCCTGCAAGGTGCGTGGCCCTTGATGTCCTTGAGGTCGGTGATGAACCATCAGAAAAAGATTAAGCAGATGATCGAAAAAAATAAAACACGACGTCCCATGCAGAATAGCCATGATAAGGAAAAATATATATTAATGGAGATATTAAATAGAGAACTTATAAGTTTAGATATCTGATTCTTGTAAAGTTTTAGTGACTGTTACAAGCCATTGAAGGCTTTTTATGGAGGTTAAAGAATGAGAAGATCAAGAGGTTTCAGAAGTAAAACAAGACACAAGCTTCAGAAGGTTAAAAGGCCAGGCAGGTCCAACCCCATAACAAGGAAGATCCAGAGCTTCAATGAGGGTGACCTTGTACACATCATCATCGACCCGAGCATTCACAGGGGCCAGCCACACCCGCGTTTCCATGGTAAAACCGGTCGAGTTGTGGGGATGATGGGTAAATCCTATGTTGTTGCCCTGAAGGATGGTAACAAGGATAAACAGCTTGTTGTGAGGCCAGAGCACCTTCAGATGCAAGAGTGATTCCCATGATCGGGAAAAAGGTTCTGGAAAGTGAACCTGTTTCTATGGCAGAGGTTAAGGAAATCCTTGAAAAATTTGGGGAAGACCATGAACTCACATACGAGCAGAACCTTGTCCTTGACCATGTAACCCGTTTTTCAAGGCTTGACCCTGAAAAGAGCAGGGAGCTGGTGGAGGAACTGATGGACATCCCCAACATCAAAAGGAGGCATGCTGTTAAAATTGCAGATATAATGCCGGTGGACATATCCGACCTCCGTTTAATCTTTGCCAAGGAGAGGGTTCCCATAAAGGCTGATGACCTTCCAGGCATACTCGAGGTAATAGATAAATACCGGGTCGAATAAAAATAATATCTGACCTGAAAAAAGTAGAGTATGTGATTTCATGGAAGAATACGCTATCATACTGGATTACCTTCCACTTGGTTACATGAGCGAAGGGTTCGGTACATTCAAGAAGAGGCCTGTTGCCCAGGCACTGGGTAAGGATGAGTTCACCCTCCTGGAGTTAACACCAAGACCGGACGTGGACCTTGAAATCCACGAGGAGGTCTACATCGGTAAGGGTAAAAGGGACAAGATCGCCCGTATAAACAGGAGGCTCCGTCACAATGAACTCACAGCCACCGCCAGGGTTGAGCTGCCCTACGTCGTTGAGGAGATAATAAAATCAAATGAGGACCGGTTTGTAAAGTTCTTCAACGAGGCTGGACCCATAAGTACCAGGCTTCACCAGCTTGAACTTCTTCCAGGAATCGGTAAAAAGCACATGTGGGATATCCTCAAGGCCCGTGAGGAGAAGCCCTTTGAAAGTTTCGAGGACATAAAGAACAGGGTCCCCATGTTATCAGACCCTGTTAAACTCATCGTCAGGAGGGTCCTCATGGAACTGGATGTTGAGGGCGCCAAACGGGGAAAACGTAAGTACAACATATTCACAAGACCGCCCCAGAAGAGGAGGGGCTGATCCTTCAATTTAAATTTAGAATCTATTTTTATGTCAGGGCTCTACACCGAGACAAGGGAGGTGCTGAGGAAGTATGGTGTGAGGCTTAGAAGGAGCCTCGGCCAGAACTACCTCATAGATGAGGTCAAAAGGCAGCGCATACTTGAATACGCTGACCTCAGGGAAGATGACAGGGTCCTTGAGATAGGACCAGGTATAGGGACCCTCACACTTCCAATGGCAGAACTTGCTGGTCATGTCACCGCAATTGAGAGTGATCCCCTCATTGCAGGTATCCTTATGGACAGGCTTCAGGTGGATAACGTTGATGTGATAGTCGGTGATGCCCTCAGGGTTGATTTTCCAGAATTCAACAAGGTCGTATCCAACCTGCCCTACCAGATATCCTCCCCCATAACCTTCAGGCTTCTGGAGCATGACTTTGAACTCGCTGTTCTCATGTACCAGAAGGAATTTGCAAGGAGAATGGTTGCAGAGCCGGGTACAAGGGAGTACTCAAGACTGTCGGTCATGGTGCACTTCCTTGCAGAGGTTGAAATAGTTGACTACCTAAAACCGGGCTGTTTCTTCCCCCGTCCCAGGGTTGAATCTGCGGTTGTAACCCTTAAACCTACGGGTTTCAGGGCCCCGGCATTCCTCGAGGATGTATGTCGTGCACTCTTCCAGCACAGGAAGAAGAAAACCTCAAAATCCCTCAGAGAATCATTCCATGAAATCAGGACTGATCTGAGCTTTAATGAAGTTCTGAAGGGTCTTCCACCCGAAATACTGGAGAAGAGGGTCTTTCAGCTGAGACCAGAGGAGATACTTGAAATAGCAGAGCATATAGAGGATCTCTCAGGTTCTTCCTGAGCTGGGCCTTGATCAGCACAGCCCTAAGAAAACTATAAGTATTATGTAAACTATTTTTTACATAGGTGATTGTTTTGATAATAGCAAGACCCCAATGGTTCGGTAGAAGAAAGTACGGTGGCTGGGGAGTCTCAATAAAAACCTGGCAGGGCGCAGTATACCTCGCATGCGTATTCCTCCTGCTTGTCGGGATCCAGCTACTCCCCCTCAACACCACCACAAGGATGTATGTGACAGGTGCCTGGCTTGCATTCCTGTTCCTTGACATGTTTGATGTTATGTGGAAGGTGAAAAGGGATGAGAGAGAGTACCTCCATGAGGCCATAGCAGAAAGAAACGCCGCATGGGCCATGATGCCAGTGCTTGTAATTGGAGTGTTCATAGAACTCATCTCAAGTTCCCTGCAGGGAAAGCCCCACATCGACCCCTTCATTTTACTTGCACTCCTTGCAGGTGTCCTTGCAAAATCCGTAACAAACTACCGGCTGGAGAGGGAGAATTGAGGACACTGATAAGGGAACACAGGAAGGAACTCGGATTAACCCAGGAGGAACTCGCAGAGAGGGTTGGGGTAACAAGGCAGACCATAATAGCCCTTGAGAAGGGACGTTACAGCCCCTCCCTCATCCTTGCCCACAGGATCGCAAGGGCCCTGGGAAGGGAGCATATCGAGGATGTCTTCATCCTTGATGAGGACGGTGAAAAATGAAAATGATAAGATACGGTGAAATTAAAATAAAGACCTGCAAAAACGTCTATGAACCAGCAGAGGACACCTTCCTCCTTGCAGATAACCTGGATGTCAGGGAGGGTGATCGTGTCCTTGAAATAGGTACGGGGACAGGACTTGTTGCCATAAGGGCATCAGAGAAGGGAGATGTGACTGCAACCGATGTGAATCCCGCCGCAGTTAAGTGCACGCAGGAGAATGCCATTATCAATGGAGTTGAACTCACGGTCCTGCAGGGGGACCTCTTTGACCCGGTTGAGGGCAAAAAATTTGACGTCATCATCTTCAACACACCCTACCTTCCAGCCACCGGGGATGATGCCACAGGGGATGTCCTGGACCTCGCCTGGAACGGGGGCCCCGACGGCAGAATGGTTATAGACAGGTTCCTTGATGAGGTCCCGGCACACCTGAAACCTGGGGGGAGGGTCCAGCTGGTGCAGTCCTCCCTCTCCGATACAGAGAAGACCCTCCAGAAACTGGCAGATATGGGCTTTGATGCGTCGGTTACTGCAAGTGAGAGGTACTTCTTTGAGGAGATAGTCCTGATAACAGCCAGGATTTAATAAAAAATTTTATAACCACCACTGAGCTGGTGTGTCATGTTTTTCCGGTTTTTTTTTAATCTCCCATCGATTTATGGCGAGTCCCCCGTTTATATACCTACTATGAAATTTTACTGTCGCCTCAAGTAATATGCTGTAGCTGATCCGTAATATATATATGAGTTTTTTGTATAGAATTATTATCAGTTAATGGGAGGTGTCCATGGTGAGAGGTTTTTATGTCCTGTTGCTGGTCGTGCTCCTCCTCGCGGTGTCTGTTAACTCTTCAGTCGCTGCAGAAAACTCCACACTGGATGACACGGCCTGCGCAGACAACTGTACAGTCCTTGAAGCACAGGGGGATGATGTAGCGGGTGCACTGACCCATAATGTTACAGTGGATTCTGAGGGTGTGGTCCTCCAGACAAGGAACTACACCTGCGGACCCGCAGCACTCGCCACCGTCCTCCAGAGACTTGGAGTGAACACCACAGAGGATGAACTCGCAGGCCTTGCCGGAACAACCGAGGACGGGACCACCATGCAGGGCCTCCTGGAAGCCAGCAGGGCCAAGGGAATGAACGCAAACGGCATGAAACTAAACATATCTGAACTCAAAGAAAACATGATCGCCTATACCATCAATGACGGCACCGGACACTACACCGTAATAAACGAAATCACCAATGACACCATCAAACTCGCAGATCCAAGCCTCGGGAACATCGAAATGAATATAGAAGAGTTCACTGAGATCTACAGCGGATATACACTGGTTATAAAGGATCCCAATAATCCACAGGTCAACGAAACTACAGATCAAAGCAACAAGAATACAAACTCATCAGAACCCATAAATAACCTGACAGATACCACCTCTGCTGTGAAGGCAGACAACAGAACTCTGACTGATGAGGAAATGCAGAACATTAAAGGTAAAAAATGGAGGCATAAACATTGGCATCCATGGAAGTGGCGGTGTTCTTATCATTGGCATGGTTGGTATCCTGTGCGTGTCCGTGCCTATTATGGATTCCATATAGTCTCTTATACAGCCCAAATGGTGCGCTGTGCTTGTACGCTGGATGCTGATGGCTTTGACTATTATTATGCTCGCTGTAAGACTTATGGTGATCGCTATATGGATTGGTATCGGCGCGTGGGATATAGGTATGCGGCATGAAGAAATTAAGTGTGGAATATGAGTATCATTCGGAGGTATGTGAAAAATGAAACGGGCATATGTCCTGCTAATTGGTTTGTCAATGCTTCTCATCTCCTTGATAGTACCATTCCCTCTAGCATTGTCCTTTGTTATCCTGGCAGGATTATTTATCGCACATTTCAGTAAGATGGAAGAAAAAGAGGTTAACATGATTATAACAGCCATAGTATCTTTATTCATAGGATTACTGGGAGGATTACTTGGATCGATGATTCACAACAATATTTCATCAACCTGGACACTACTATCTGCTCATGGGGGACTCTTTTTCATAGCCTTAATTGGATACTTTTTCATGGTCCTAATACTGATGACAGTAGGATCCATGATAGACAAGGTTATATCGAAAGCTAGATCAAAATCCCTTTGAGTTTCCGCAGACCCCACCACAACATCAATGACGGCACCGGACACTACACCGTAATAAACGAAATCACCAATGACACCATCAAACTCGCAGATCCAAGCCTCGGGAACATCGAAATGAATATAGAAGAGTTCACTGAGATCTACAGCGGATATACACTGGTTATAAATGACCCTAATAATCCACAGGTCAACGAAACTACAGATCAAAGCAACAAGAATACAAACTCATCAGAACCCATAAATAACCTGACAAATACCACCTCTGATGTGCAGGCAGACAACAGAACTCTGACTGATAAGGAAATGAAAAACATTAAAGGTAAAAACTGGAAGTACAGGTTAAATCAAAGGTTAAAGAGACAGGGAAGATGGAAAAGAAATGCATGGTACAACCGAAGCTTTAACTGGTGGAGAGTATACTATGGAGGTGCCTGGGTCTGTGTAGCACCAGGTTACACAAATCATCCCGTGGGTAAGCTTTTTGGTTTCTTAGGGACAGCTTATCTAGGCACCGTGGGAACAGCGCATCTTAACGAGGGGTGGTGGACATATACCTGATATTTAATTTTATTTTTATGAAATCGGAGGAGTATCTATGGATATAAGTGAAAAACATGAAAAAATAATAATGTTACTCCTGTCTGTAGTCTTTTTTGGGATTTTTTTATACATAGAATTTAATTTTTTCCAATACTCAGAGTTAAGATTGTTAATGTTCATGTTAATTGTACTAATTCTTTATGGATATGCCAGACTTCAAAGTATCTATGATACCCCCGCAAGAAGATTAAAACTTTTGTTTTACACAATAGTTCTGGCTTTATTATTTTATATAGTAATACTAACCCGGCAGCCAGCATTACTAAGAAATACCATGACTATAGTGACTATAGCGGCGTTAATTCTACTTGCATTTGATAAAAAAGAGAAGGTGAAATAGCCAACATAATAGTTATCGACAGATGAGACTAACCCTAACTAAATGAAAGTGTTGAAGTTGCAGATCCAGGGAAAAAGATAGACAATTAACACCCCCACAATTTCCAAGAGATTTACAAGCTACAATACTGTAATCAACCAAGAAAACAGATAACATTCCGGCCGTGGACAGCGCAGCTCAAACCAGCACTTAAAAAAACCCTAACCAAAGAGAAATGCAGAACATCAAGGGTAAAGGTGAAGGTTATTCCTTCAAGATCGAAGTTTTTTCACTCTTTGTCCTGGGTGTTTCCTTGGCCTTACATTCATCTTATACGTGACATTAAGAAGAGAGTTCTGAAACCAGGAGACACCGGCTTGTTCATAGCACATGCTCATGCTCCTTTTAAGTATTCCGCAAACACATCTATTTCTGCTCTGCATGCACCTCTTAAAAGCTTTCGAGACAAAAACCTCTGAAAAATTGAAGTGTTATTAAGATGCACAATATTATAACCCAACTTTAGGAAAGGAACCAGACATCACGGATGCTCTCACATGGAACAGTGCGAGACACATGTTACTCCGACCCAGAACTCAAACAATATGGGAGATCCCCATGTGGATCCCCTGATAAAACCAGGCCCCTACCATTTTTCAAGGATTTGAAAAATGAACTATAGGACCTTTTAAACCATCCTATGGATCACGGAGCAGTATACCATCAAATACCATGACAGCATCGCCCTCCATGTAGGCCCCGAGTTCTGTGCCGTCCTGGTAGACGTCTATTTTAAGTTCCCCTCCTGGAAGGTGCACCAGGACACTGTCATCCAGTTTTTCAAGTTTAACACCCGCAATTACACTGGCTGTGGCCCCTGTGCCGCAGGCCATTGTGGGTCCAGCACCCCTCTCCCAGGTCACCATGATTATCTCAGAGGGGCTCACGACCTCAACAAAGTGCACATTTATCCTCTCAGGAAAGAGGGGATGGTTCTCTATTGCCGGTCCAAGCCTGTCAAGGTCCACACCCTCCGCATCATCAACGAATATTATGGCATGTGGATTCCCAACGCTTAGTGCTGTGAGCTTAATGTCCTCACCCTCCACAGGCAGGAACCTGTCTATGAACTCGTATTCCTCAACATCCATGGGTATCTGGTCTGTTTTGAATGTTGCGGTACCCATATCAACCCTTGATGAGACCACTGCACCATCCTCGACCTCCAGTTCCACGGTCTTGATACCTGCGAGGGTTTCCACCTCCAGTCTCCTCTTCCTCACTATGGCATTGTCATATACAAACTTTGAGAAGCACCTTATACCGTTTCCGCACATCTCTGCCTCGCTTCCATCAGCATTGAATATCCTGAAGCGGATATCCCCTTCGCCGGATGCAGGCTGGACAAATATAACACCATCCGCACCCACAGAGAATCCCCTGGTGCATACCTCCCTTACAAACTCTGGCTTCTTATCCTCAGGTATGCACTCCTGGGCGCTCTCATCTATAACCACGTAGTCGTTTCCAAGCCCATGCATCTTGGAAAAGAGTATCATCCTCGTCATCAGATCTACCTCTTCAGAAGTCTTGCAGGTACATTCTGTCCCCTCAGGAGGTCAGAGAAGGTCTCCCTCTCCCTGACAACATCAACCTGGCCTTCCCTCACAAGGACCTCAGCGGGTCTTGGCCTGGAGTTGTACTGGGAGGACATTGAGAAGGAGTAGGCCCCTGCGTTCATTATGGCAAGGACATCACCCTCATTAATTTCAGGGAGCTGCCTGTCCCTTGCAAAGAGATCCCCTGATTCACACACGTTTCCAGCCACATCCATCTTCTCAGATGGTTCATCCAGGGGTCTTTCAGCCACGAGTATGTGGTGGTAGGATCCATACATGGCAGGTCTCAGGAGGGTGTTGAAGCCTGCGTCAACACCTGCAAATTTTCTGTAGCTCTCCTTTATGGTGTTGACCCTTGTGAGGAGGTAGGATGCATCCCCAACTATGTACCTTCCAGGCTCCAGGCACATCATGGGTCTTCCAAGACCGTACTCTGAGAGTTTATCCTTGAAGAGTCCTGTTATCTTTGATGCGAATTCATCAATGTCCAGTGGTTCCTCTTCAGGCGTGTATGGTATTCCGAGTCCGCCTCCAAAGTCTATGAACTCAAATTCAACCCCTGTGGCCTCATGAACCCTGCCGGCTATGTCCATCAGGGTTTCAACGGCCAGCATGAATGGCTCAGGGTCCAGTATACCTGAGCCTATGTGGGCGTGTATCCCCACTGGCTCAAATCCAAGGTCCATGGCCATCTTGTAGACCTCAGGTGCCTCTCTCTCCATTACACCGAACTTGCTCATCTCTCCGCCGGTGATGCAGTGCTCGTGGTGCCCTGCCCCCACCAGGGGGTTGACCCTGAAGGATATCCTGAGACCCTCAGGGGCGATCTCTGAAAGCCGCCGGAGCTGTGACCTTGAATCCACATTGATCCTGACACCTGAATCTAGGGCAAACTGCAGTTCATCGTCCCTGACGTTGTTACCGGTGTAAAGTATCCTGTCAGGGTCAAAGCCTGCCATGAGAGCTGTGTAGATCTCTCCAGGAGATACAGCGTCAATTCCGCTCCCCTCCTCCTCCAGTATCCTCATGACCGCAAGGTTGGTGTTGGCCTTGCATGCATAGAATACCTGGAACCGCGAGTATTCACCTGAGAATGCCCTGTGGAGCCTCCGGTAGTTCTCCCTTATCCTCATCTCATCGATGACATAGAGGGGGGTGCCGTATTCATCTGCCAGTTCCACTGCATCTGCACCGCCAATCAGAAGATGTCCTTTATCGTTAACCTCAATATCAGGAAACATTAGTGTTGATCCTCCCTAAAGTTTAATCAAATCTTTATCCAAATGACAATATAAGTCCTTAGGGTGTGAAGATATGAAGCCGTTTATTCCGGTTGTAAGGGCCCTTATAAGGGGCGAAGATGGTGTTCTAATGCTGAGGAGGTCCCGCGAATCGTCCACAAACCCATCACTCTGGGAGCTCCCGGGTGGTAAGGTGAGGGCAGGGGAAACACTTGATGAGGCCCTTTCAAGGGAGGTCCGTGAGGAGACAGGCCTCAGGATAACACCTCTGCACCTGCTGGGTGCATATGAGCAGGTGTTCCCCCATAAGGTCTCGGTGAACATAATATTCTCTGTGGAGGTCAGTGGGGGTGCCCTCGAGCTGAGCATGGAGCATGAGGACTTCTGCTGGTTCAGGTCAGGGGTCCTTGAATTTTCTCCCTGGCTGAGTGAATTCAAAGGTGATAGGCCAGACCTCTTCAGGTGAGAGAAGCTGGAGCTATCAGAGATCTGAGATCACATGACCCAGTACATCCACGGCCGCATCAATCTCCTCCTTCTTTATTACTAGGGGCGGGACAATCCTTATGACCTTGCCGGCTGTGCAGTTTATCAGCACCCCCATCTCCCTTGCAGCGTCAACCACCCCTGCACATTCACCATCGATCTCAATTCCGATCATGAGGCCGACACCGCGTATGTCCCTGACGGCATCACATCCATGGAGGACCTGCCTCAGCCTTCCAAGGAAGTAGGAACCCATCTTAGCTGCCCTCTCAGGTAGTTTCTCGTCCATCAGAACTTCGATGGTGGCTATGGCTGCAGCGCATCCCAGGGGGTTTCCCCCGAAGGTGGATCCATGGTCACCCGGTTCAAATGCCATTGCAACCCTCTCATTTGCAAGCACAGCTCCTATTGGATACCCGCCGCCCATGGCCTTTGCCACGGTTGTTATATCTGGCTCTACACCGAATAGCTGGGATGCGAACATTGCTCCGGTTCTTCCAAATCCTGTCTGGACCTCATCGAGGATCAGGAGCACGTCATTCTGCCTTGCAAGTTCCTGGACATCCCTCAGATAACCCTCTGGTGGAATTATGACTCCACCCTCCCCCTGTACCGGTTCCAGAATTATGGCTGCAGTTTCATCACCTACTGCATCCGCCATTGCCCCGATGTCGCCGTAGGGGACATGTTTAAAACCCTCTGGTAGTGGCCTGAAGGGTTCACTGTACTTCTTCTGGCCAGTCGCAGTTACCGTTGCAAGTGTCCTCCCGTGGAAGGAGTTTTCAGCAGCTATTATCTCAGATTTGCCCGTGAATTTCCTTGCAAGTTTTATGGCTCCCTCATTGGCCTCTGCACCGCTGTTTGCGAAGAAAACCCTGTCGTGTGGGGATATGGCCGTTAGAAGCTTTGCGAGTTCAACCTGCTCCCGGGTATAGTAGATGTTGGATGAATGTATGAGCCTCTGTGCCTGGTGGCAGATTGCCAGGGCGACCTTTGGGTGGGCGTGGCCGATGCTGTTAACAGCGACCCCGGCAAAGCAGTCTATGTAGGAGTTGCCCTCGATGTCCCATACAGTTGCCCCCTTCCCATGGGACAGTACAATGGGCTGCCGGGTATAGGTCTGCATGATGAATTTCCTTTCAAGTTCAATTATTTCCTCTGAATCCATGATATCACCAAAAATTTATATGGGGACCTGTATTAATGTTGAACCTAAACTGATAATAAATATTTATGTTGAGGTGGTTAAATGAAAAGTGCTGTCATTGAAACCGTTAAGGGCGATATAGAACTGATCCTCTTTGAGGAGGACGCCCCGAACACGGTTGCGAATTTTGAAAAACTTTCAAACAGTGGATTCTATGATGGACTCACCTTCCACAGGGTCATACCTGACTTCGTGATTCAGGGAGGGTGTCCGGTGGGTGATGGGACAGGCGGCCCGGGTTACACAATAAAGTGCGAGATAAACCCGAACAGGCACGGTAAGGGGGCCCTGTCCATGGCACATGCAGGGAGAGATACCGGGGGCAGCCAGTTCTTCATAACACTATCCCCCCAGCCCCACCTCGATGGCGTCCACACCGTCTTCGGAAAGGTTGTGAGGGGTATGGATGTTGTTGAATCCATAGAGAGGGGAGACCGGATGCTCAGGGTCAGGGTCTACGACGAATGAATCGTTCCCTGATATCACCCAGGGGTATCTCACCCCTCCAGAACCTTCTGAGGACCCCGGCATAGTGCCCCGCAATTTCCTCAGCTATTCTCAGGTGTGTCTCATCGTAGTTCTCTGGTGGATCACCTGCGACTATCTGGCCGAGTATCCCCTCCGAATCCTTAACAGCGACTGAGAGGAACTTTGAAACCTTCCTGTGGCCATCGGGTATTCCATGGGCTGCAGGATGCCCGGCAGGGTTGTTGGTGAAGAATGACTCCCCGGTGTCCAGGGAGTAGCCGAGGAGCCCCCCGTATTTACCGCTGGATGGCAGCTTAAAGCGTGCCTCACCCATCTCCTCGTAGTGTCTGCAGTACTCTGTGAGATGGGAGAATTTTATGCCGACACTATCCCCGTTTTCGGGGTCAACATAGGCAACGTAGCAGTACCTGCTCCCGGTCATCCTCTTTATTTCATCAAAAACAATATCTGATGCTTCCCTTACTGATGCTGCAGACTCAATCCTTTCCTTAAGATCCATCCCTATTCCTCCAGTTCATCAGCTCCCTGTAGAGTTGGTGCCGGGGCCCTATCCTCCCAAGGACCCTCCCCTCAATTTCATGGAGGGGGTGTTCTCCATGGTCTGTTATGAGCCTTACCCCCGCAAGTTTTTTAACCCTGAGGACACGGGACCCCACCAGGACCTCATGGCCTATTTTAATCCCGGATACACTGTCCAGAACAACCAGGTACTCCCCGTGCCTCCTGATTATCCTCAGGTCCCCGGTGCACTCCCTTTCCCTCATCCTTAGAAGTACACGGTCGAACTGATCCCTCCCCAGGGTCTCCATCAGGTGCGCCCTGAGTTCATCCTCAAGGGCTGAGCGGAGCCTCATCCAGACATCTGCCTCACGGCACCCTATATTCTCCCTTGTGGACCTCTGGGGGCACTTCCAGCAGTACTTTTCATCAAGGACCCTCCGAAGATCCTCAAAGGATTTCCTTGTGTATACCTTGAATCTGGCAATTATATTCTTCATCTGGACTCACCGGTATGTAATGACCCACCAGATCAGAATCAATGTGTTATCCGGTGCCCTGCCTGAGCCTATCAAGTAGCCCCGATCTTCTGGCATGGTTGAAGAGGTAGAGCTGCACATAGCCGGCCATCTCCCCGTACTCCCTCCGTGCGAATTCCACCATCGACCTGTCATTGAAATTCCTGCCGGGGTGGATGTGGTTCATGATCCTCCTGATCCATACATCAACAGGAAAGGCCTCTGTCTTCCTGAAACCATAGAGGAGTATGCAGTCAGCAACCTTGGGACCCACACCCGGGAGTTCAAGGAGGAGCTCCCTTGCATCGTCATAGTCCATCCCATCGATCCTCCTGATATCCATCTCCTCTGCGAGTATCCTCGATGTCTCCCGGATGTAGGGCGCCCTGTAGCCGACGCCACAGGATCTGAGGTCATTGAACCTGAAGTCCGAGGGGAGGTTATCCTCGGCCCTCTGCAGGTCCTCAAGGGAGTCCTCAGCCACGCCTGCCAGGACGTGTGGGGATGGGAATGTGTGGAAGATCTCACCATTGAAGGTGTGGGCCTGGCCCCAGAGCCTCCTTATGTCCTCTATGGACCTTGTCCATCTCACAACCGAGCAGTTGGCTGATGCTATTGAGGATATCACGCACTCAAATGGGTCCTTTGCAAGGAACAGACGCAGCCCCCTCGATGAATCCAGGGTGTATGATAAGTTTTTATCATCCAGAAATGTGTAAAAATCTTCAATGTCAAATTTCAAGTCGAATATGTACTCAATCTTCTCCCTTAGAGTTTTCTGAGGTACATCCACATAGGGTCTGACCATGAGCACCCCGGCCTCATCCCTGACCTCAACCGGACAGGCTACCCCCTCGATGATAAGAAGTTCCCTGAAGGCGCCCTCAACCTCCTTCCAGGGTGGCTGGGAGGTCTGTCCACTCCTCTGGGTCATCTCAAGGTCAAAGTCCCCTACGGGTATCCTCATTTCCCTCCCCTCTCCGCTGACTACAATCTTATGGGAACTCCCCTTGATCTGAGGTACTCCTTCACTGCAGGGACAGGGTATTCATTGAAGTGGAATATGCTTGCAGCAAGTGCAGCGTCTGCCCTCCCATCTGTGAATGCCTCATAGATGTGTTCAGGTTCCCCTACACCCCCTGATGCGATCACAGGTATGTCAAGGTTCTCGCTCATGGTCCTTGTAAGGGGAATGTCGTAGCCCATCTTTGTACCGTCACGGTCCATTGATGTGAGGAGAATTTCACCTGCACCTCTATCCTGGCATTCCATTGCCCATTTCACGGCGTCCAGGCCTGTGAATTCTCTTCCACCGTATATGCTGCACTCGTACCAGCAGTATCCATCATCAACCTCTATTATGAACCTTTCATCTGATTCACGGGGGTTGTTGACGTATCTCCTCTTGGCATCTATTGCCACTACGCATGCCTGGGACCCGACGAGGTCTGATGCCTCATTGATGAGTTCAGGGTTCTTTATTACGGCTGTATTTGTGGAGCACTTGTCTGCCCCCGCCTTAAGCATTTTAACATAGTCTTCTGGCTTCCTTATACCCCCACCGACACATATTGGTACGAAGACGTTCTCTGTGGTGGCCTCTATCACATGGGTCATGGTTTCCCGTCTCTCATGTGATGCTGTTATGTCGAGGAAGACTATCTCATCGGCACCATCCTCATAGTACCTTGTTGCAAGTTCAACAGGGTCCCCTGCATATCTTATCTGCTTGAATTCAACTCCCTTCACGACCCGGCCATTTGGAACCTGGAGGTCACAGTCAAGACATGGTATTATCCTCTTTGCAAGCATTTCAATCGCCATCAACAACTCTGAGGTGTCTGAATCTACAGTAAAACATATTCCTTCTCATTTGAAATAACCCGGAAGACATATTTATTAATTAAGGGGCATTTAGTATAAAGCTGTCTGCTCTCCGCTGAGTCTGGTCTTCGGCTGACACGTTGATGAGAAAATATTTAAATGGTTAACTTTAAATAGAGATGTGTGTAGGGGGCCCGTAGTCTAGCCTGGAATATGACGTGGGACTTCGGATCCCAAGGTCGGGGGTTCAAATCCCCCCGGGTCCGCTTTTTTATTAACTGCTTTTTATTAACCTTCAAAGCACGGAATACAAACCATCCTACCATTCTTTACTCGTGCACGGTGCTCTGAGACGGGTTCACCACACTCTGCGCATATGATGGACCCATATATCCTTGCCTCCTCTGGAGGTTTCTCTGAAACATCCCTGACCTCAAAGAGGTCATTTGGATCCATTTCAAGTATCTTCTCTGTCAGTTCAGCCCTGTCTGTAACCCCGAGTTCCTTCATGAGCTGATCCATTGGTTTTTTAAGTGATATCCTGATTCCATTGCCTGTTTTCCTGTTGAAGAATGTGTAAACATGTTTTCCGTAATCCCTGAATATCAGGTTGCCCTTTCCAAAGGTGCACCCAGTCATGAACTGGATGGCGTCTATGCTGCAGCTGTCATTCTCAACAACCGCCACTATCTCCTCATCCTCTGACCTTCCAAATCTCTCAGCTACGATCTCACCGACCTTGTATCCGAGGGCAGTCCCGGCACAGGAGTGACCGTGAAATCCAACTATATCCTCATAATCCATAACTATCACCCTCCCTATCTCTGGATCACGATTCAGATATAGGTGATGGTGGTAAACCATGTTTTCATTATTACATTTCATTTAAATCAACGAAAAAATGTAATAATATATCTTTATATTGTAAGAAGGAATTAGTTAATACGAAACAAATTAGAGGGAGGTGAAATGGATGAGGAGATTATTCATGGTTTCAGTTCTTTTCCTTCTGGCCATGCTTACGGGTTCAGTGGCAGCTGCAGACAACGCAACCTGCGAGGTTGGTGTCCTTGTCAGCTACCAGTACAGCGATGATAACGGTAGGATCAATCCGACCCTCAAAATCACGGATTCAGGTACAGGCATAGAATACAACCGGACCTACGACCCATCCAGTGGTTATACAAAGCTGATCTTCCAGCATTCAAACATAAGCGCGGCAAACCTTACACTGACTGTGAGGGCACCGGGCTACGTTACCGTCGAGAGAAGGTTAAACCTCACACCGAACCCCATGGACCCCCGGGACACCGGGTACTATGCAAGCATAAACCTTGTTCTAAATGCAACCGAACCATACCGGATCGGTAGAGAGTTGACAGAAAAAGCAGATAAGCTCCTGAACTTCACAGGGAAGGGAGAGGTTCTTGTTATAACAACAGCCGGCCTTGTGAAGTACCGTAATATGACTACAGAGGATGTCCTGGAGGGAATACTTAACAGGGGAGGTGGTCTGATAAGCTACGGCAGAGCTAACCTCCTTACACTCCGAAGAACAGCCACAGACCCTCTGTGTACGGCTTTCATAGTGAGGAAGGGTAACGATCTTCTCATGGCATTCTACAGGAACACCACACTGGTGTACCTTGGAACGGTGTCCCAGAACATGAGCTCCGCCCAGTGGAACAACCTTACATCAAAGCTGGGGGATGATGCCTTCCCCTTCGCAAGCCTTGCAAATGCATGGGCAGCTGGAGCACCAGCAGATCTGCTCAAACAGGCCGCATTCCATGGACACATGTGCCTGGGTACCATAAGCGGATATGCCATGAGTAAAACCATCTACATGTACTATCCACCTATCCAGGACTGGTCCACCGGTTCACCCATAGAGATAACCAGCTACGTCACCATAGGTGTTCCCGGCGGCTCAGACGATGATGCCCTCATACTTGCACTCGATAACACCCCCGGGAAGAGGTCATACCTCGGCTTCGATACAACCGGTGCCGGTGCAGAGGACAGTATGGTGGGCTTCATAAGGTGGAACCCAAGGACAAACACCGGTACCCTTGTGGTCATGAAGTTCGACCAGCAGGCACTCATAGATACCTACAAAAGGGAGACCGGAGTATCAGTGGTTCAGGAACTCAAATTCAACGCCTGGCTCGTTAAAAAGGTCACAGAGAACCCTGCCTCCATTGTAACTATCGTTAAGGAACTCGACAACCTGACAGCCGACCAGTACTACTACCTGGCAGGAAGGGAGGTCAACTACAACCAGGTAAATGAGACCCATGGACTGGACATGAACTACATAAACAGCCTCAATCTGCCAAACGCCACCAGGGCAAATGTGAATGCAACATGGAATCCTGTGAGCTATGCTGAGCTCCGTGAAATCGGTAGAAGGGCCGCTGAAATGGCTAAGGAGATATTCCTGGCTGAGAGAGGAATAAACCTTGAAAGGGACGATCTCAATGTAGCTGCCCTCACATCAGCCGGTTACGTCTACCTGAACGGCACCCCGACCGATGGCTGCTACGACGGAATATTCAGCGTTCTTGGTTCAAGGCTAAGCAGAAAAAACCTTCTGCCGGTCCACAGCCCATTCTACAAACCACTATGGTTCACCTTCGTCTTGAAGGGTGCTGATGGGAAAACACTGGACTCAGTGCATATAACCTACAATCCACTGACAGGTGAACTGAGTGCCGGAGCAGCGCCTGATGGTGCACGGGTTAACGATATAGGTCCCGCAGCCCTCAATAACGCGACAAGGGATAACGCCAATTCCGCGATATTCGGTAGCTCCTACTTCAGCATTGAGAGCATAGCCAATGCCTGGAAGTACGGCATCCCCTATGACCAGCTGGTAACCTTCCTGTTCCACAACCATGTCTGTCCGGGTGTCCAGCCAGGATTCTTCATCACCGAGTACGCCCTTGAGAACTATCCACTTGCAGCTGGCCAGCAGTATCAGTGGTTCGGGACAAGCATATACTGCAAGGATGACGCCCTCCTCTACCTCATGGGTGTGAGTCCCGGTACCGGGACCTACTTCGCCAAGAGGGTCCTCCAGGAGGAACTCGAATCCCCGATGATACCCGGTGGAAGTGAAGAGGGAATACTCATAGTCTGGGATCCAGTTAAGAAGGTTGGCAAGGCTGTGATGATAAGCTTCAGGTGGCCACAGTTCGACCTCAGCGACTGCACCACAAGGAACGCCATGTTCGAGAAGTGGGCTGCCGCCTTTATAATGCTCTACAGTGGCCAAACACCATCCTACATGACGTCCCCAATGGTCCTCACAAAGGAGGTTGAGAAGTGGATAACCGAGGACGAACTCAAAGTGATACAGAGCGGTGCAAACGGTAACCCCCTGGCATACCTGCGTTCAATACCTGCACGAAACCTTGAGGACCTTATACCGGTGAACAACGGTGGAACGCCAGTTAACACAGGAGGAAACCAGGGAGGTTCCCAGGGTGGTTCAACTGGAGGTGTTCCTTCAGGTTCAGGTTTCACAGGACATGCAGGTTATTCACCGGGTGTGGATACTGCGGCTTCACCTCCAGAGGTGGGCGCTGCATCCTCAGTGTCAGAGGAGCCTGCATCAGCCCCTGCAAAGGCCTATGAGGTTAAGAATGTGACCTCAGGTGCCAGGGGCGGTGACTCCTCATGGTACGTCTACGGTATCGTGGGTGTCCTTGTTGCTGCTGGTCTTGTGGCCTTCGGATTCCTCAGGGGCGGAGCAGGAAAATAAACCCCAAAATTTTTTCTTTTTGATGCTGTACAGGAGCAGAGAATGTGCAATAACTGAGGGTAGAAATTAAGAGTCTTCGAAGCTTATCTGGAGTATCTCAATAAGTTCTATGGATATACAGAAAAAATTCTGGATCTCTCCTCAGTGTGTCGCCGATACAAAGGAGATCTGCCAGATTGTTAGCATTCAGGACTCTCACTCATTTATTATGGCCTCCTTGAAGAACTCTGGCAGAAGTGACCTGTAGAGGGGGCTTCTGAATATCATCTCTATGTTACCGTCAAGGATGTAGGTGTAGCAGGAGTCATCATGGGCCCTCATTCCACGCCCATAGGCCTGCATGAGGGTCATTATGGTTTTGTAGGCGTACCACCTCTGATCCATCCTCTGCCTCCGGTTAACCTGCTTATCACCCAGGTAGGGGAATGGTATCTTGTAGATCACCTGGAAGCGGCACTTGTCATAGGGTAGATCAACACCCTCACTCATGGATGGGCTTACAAGCACCAGGGGCTCGTCGGAATCCTCAAAGTACCTCAGCACCGCCTCCCTGTTGGATGCCTTATGGTCGATGAGCCTCCTGCTGGGTATATTATCCATTATGAACCGCTGGCAGCGATAGTTATGGGTGTGTATGAGTCCCTTATCGTTTTTATGCCTCTCAAGGATCCTGTTAAGTATGGGTATGGTCTCGGGGGCCGTGTGCCTTATCCTGTTGCGGGACATCTTCCCTGCGATCTTCAGTTCTATGGGCCTTCTGGATGCAGGGAATGGACTGTCAACCCTTACAAAGTATGCATCCCCTGGATTTATGCCGAGCCACTGGCAGAAGAGCCTCTCACTGAGTATGGTGGCGCTCATGAATAGGCAGACCTCAGAGTAGGAGAAGAGCCTGTCATGTGCATAGTGATGTACCCTCAGGGGCTTGAAGGAGACAGAGTCATCATCGGCGTCGATGACCCAGTTCTTTGGTTCATCCTCCAGACTCATCCTGAGCTCCGAGAGCCTCTTTATGGTCCTCTTTATCCTGTCCCTTCTCCTTCTTGACATTGAATCCAGTTCAAGGTCACTGTAGTGGTCTGCTATTGCCTCAATCTGGAGCACCCATTCAGCCGGGTCATCCTCCCGGAGCATCGATGGGGGTATTGTTCTTCTGATATCCTTGCTGAGGCGTTTGTTTGATATGGTTACTTCGAGCCTCCTCATGAGCTTGTCCTCGATGTTGTGAGCCTCATCCAGTATCATGAGGTTTCTCCGGTCGAAGTGGCCGACGTAGTTGAGTTCAAGGAATGCATAGTCATAGTTCATGAGGGTTATGGGGCTGTTTATGGCCTCTGCCTTCTGTTCCCAGTACTGGCAGTGCTCAGCTGTCTTGAAGAATACCCTGTTACCATAGGAGTCCTGGAAGGCCTCCTCTCCGAGGAGCGTCTCCCCCCTCACAACACCGTAGGGGCACTGGAACTTCTCTGATGAGGGCAGTGTCTGGCATGTCCCCATGTCACAGGTTGACTCCAGGTTGTCGTTGAGGCAGAAGAAGTTACTCCTCCCCTTGACGACGGGAAACCCGAATTCCCTGGCATACTGGTCCTGGAGCTGTTTGGTCATGGTGAGGATGTAGGCTGGCTGGTAGATCCCTGCGAGGGTACAGGCTATTGCTGATTTGCCTGTGCCTGTGCCGGCCTCAAGTATAACGTACCTGTAACCTTCCTCGATTGCCTGGTAGATGTCGTTTATTATGTCAAGCTGTCCAGGTCTTGGCTGTGGAAAGGGGAAGTTCTCTATGATCTCCGGTGGTATTTGGGGGTACCTCTTATGGAGGTCTTCGTTGAGGGTGTCTGATTTCTCAGGAGGCCTTATAATATTTCTGAAGAACGAAAGGCGCCCCTTGCCCTTGCATGTGCAGTTATCCCTCATCATTCCACAGTCTGGACAGAAGAGTGGGTTTTCCATGGACCTATTTAAGGGGGTGGAACTATATAAGTTTAGAGAGTGCCACAGAAAAATAATGATAATAAAAGCGGATCTGGACATTCCTGGGAGAGGATGACCGGACCATCATCATGTCTACAGAATCAGAATTATTAAAGGTGTTCTAATGCATGGGAAACTCATTGGTGTGGGTGTGGGTCCGGGGGACAGTGAACTTCTGACCCTCCGGGCTGTGAATGTACTCAGATCTGTTCCAGTTATATGCGCGCCCCGTTCATCATCTGAGAGAGGGAGCATAGCCCTCTCAATCGTTGAAGATATCCTCACTGAACGCAGGGATGGCTGCAGAATACTTGACCCTGTGTTTCCAATGACTGATGACCGGGATGAACTTGAAAGTCACTGGGATTCTGCGGCCAGAATGGTTGCAGCTGAACTTGAGGATGGACGGGATGTTGCCTTCATAACACTGGGTGATCCATCCATCTACAGTACCTTCAGTTACCTCCAGCAGCGCATTGAGGATATGGGCTTTGAGACCGAGATGGTGCCAGGAGTCACCTCCTTCACGGCATGTGCAGCCACCGCTGGCAGAACCCTCGTTGAGGGTGATGAGATCCTCCTTGTGGTGCCCCGGGTTGATGATCGGTTTGAGAGGTTGCTCAGAGATGTGGATGCCTGTGTGATCATGAAGACATCACGCCATGGCAGGAGGGCCATGGAGGTTGTGGAGTCTGATCCCCGCGGAAAGGATGTTGTATCGGTGGCAAACTGCAGCATGGATGACGAGGTCGTTGAAAGGGGATTTGCCTCCGGTGGAGGGTATCTTGCGACAACCCTTGTGAGGTTCAGGGATCAATCCTGAAGCAACACCTCTGTATAGAAACCAAAAAATCAGCTTTCAGGAACAATCCTGAAGGAGCACCTCCCATCACCACGGGCATAACATTCCGTCTCCTCCACAAGGACATCACCCTTGAAGTGACGGCTGAATACCGCCTCAAGTATCCCTGAGTCCAGTGCACAGGCAGATTCACCTATCTGGGGGAGTAATCCGCATTCAAAGCATTCATAGGCCCTGATCACCAGGGGATCTGTGCTCTCCACCTCAAGGACTCCCAGGCGGTTTATCATCCAGAACCTCTTGAGATTTTCAAGGAGATCCCCAAGTTCCTCCGATGCTATCCTTGGGTATATTACCTCCCCTATTCTTTTTCCTGCCTCATGGAGGACAGGGTCGATGTTTATGCCCTCCTTTATGAGTTCAACCCTCAGGACATGGAACATCAGTCTGAAGAATTCAAGGGGGTCACCCCTCTCTGTGAGGTGCTCTGCAAGGAATTCTGTTTTTTCCTCATCCAGCTCATCGATCCTCTTCCTTGTGAGTTTACCAAGGTACCTTGAGTTTATCTCGAAGACTTTTCTTCTCCTGTCCTCAGGATCCGGCATTTCAACTATGAGGCCCGCTTTCCTGAGGTCTGATAGGTGTTTTGATACTGTGGACTTGGATTTATCTGTGATTCTGACTATTTCCTGGAAGCTGAGTGCTCCCTTTTTAAGTTCGGAGAGTATGAGCGACTTGACAGGGCTTTCTATTACCTCGATTCCAGTTTCGGTTGAGAATATCGTGAAGTTATGTCTCCTCTTCATTGGCCCATGTTATGTCTGAAGGACTATATTACTGTTTCAATACCATGGAACAGAAAAAATTATATAGAAGTTCGTATAGTATAGTACATTCGATGATATACGAACTAAATGTGTGGTGATATAATGAAGGCCAGAGCAGAGAAGATAGCAGATGGAGTATACTGGGCTGGTGTCCTTGACTGGGACATCAGAAACTACCATGGATACACACTTCAGGGGACAACCTACAACGCCTACCTTGTATTCGGAGATGAAGGTGTGGCGCTGATTGACAACTCATATCCAGGGACCTTCCAGGAGCTCATGGCAAGGATGGAGGATGCATTCAACCGTGAGGGAAGAGAGATGAGGGTGGACTTCATAGTCCAGAACCACGTTGAAAAGGACCACAGCGGAGTGCTGGTGGAACTTCACAGGAGGTTCCCTGAGGCAGAGATCCACTGCACAGAAGTTGCCGTGGAGGGACTGCTCAAGCATTACCCGGCCCTTGAGGGCACAGAGTTCCGCACAGCGAAGACCGGGGATTCCATCGACCTCGGAGGAAGGACCCTCACCTTCCTTGAGGCACCCCTGCTCCACTGGCCAGACAGCATGTTCACCTTCCTTGATACCGGCATACTGTTCTCAAACGACGCCTTTGGACAGCACCTCTGCTATCCACAGCGCCTCGACACCGAAATACCCGAATACATCCTCATGGATGCTGCCAAAAAATTCTATGCGAACCTCATAACACCCCTATCAAAGCTTGTGCTCAGGAAGTTCGATGATGTGAAGGAGCTCGGCCTCCTTGATAAGATAAGGATGATAGCGCCCTCCCATGGCCAGATATGGACCGAACCCATGAAGATAATAGAAGCATACACCGCCTGGGCCACAGGTAAGGTGGAGAAGAAGGTCACCGTGATCTATGATACGATGCACCACTCCACAGCCATGATGGCCCATGCAATAGCAGAGGGTGCCATGAGCGAGGGGGCTGATGTGAGGGTCTACTACCTCCATGAGGACGACCGCAGCGAGATCGTGAAGGACATACTTGACAGTCACGCCATCGCCCTCGGAGCACCCACAATCTACGATGAACCCTACCCAAGCGTTGGAGACCTCCTGATGTACCTCCGTGGCCTGAAGTTCAACAGGACCGGCCAGAGGAGGGCCATGGTATTCGGGTCAATGGGTGGCAGGGGAGGTGCCACCGGGACCATGCAGAAACTCCTTACGGATGCTGGATTCGATGTCATGGAGGCGGATGAAATCTACTACGTCCCGAACAATGAGGAACTCGATGCATGCTTCGAGGCTGGAAGAAGGCTTGCAGGTGATATCAATGAATGAAAACATCCCCGGTGTCTGCAGGGGCACCGAACTTGAGAAGGTTGTGGATGCAAACTTCAGGGGAGAGTGCAGTGAGGTCGGTATCTACCTTGCAATGGCAAGACAGGCCCAGCGTGAGGGCCTCCCCGAGGTTGCAGAGGCCTTAAGAAGAATAGCCCTTGAGGAAGCTGCCCATGCAGCCCGCTTTGCAGAGCTAAACGGTGTGATCAGGGAAAACCTCAGGGAAAACCTTGAGATGATGCTTGAGGGGGAGGAGGCGGCTAACAGGGAGAAACGTGAGGCAGCCCTCAGGGCAAGGGAATGCAGTGTTGATGAGGCCCATGACTTCTTTGATGAGAGCTCAAGGGACGAGGGAAGGCATGCTGCCATGCTGAGGGGACTCCTCCAGAGGTACTTCCAGGGATAACCATGAAGATCTGCAGAATATGCGGCTATCAGATCCCAGAAGGTGAATTCAACCTGCTGGAGGATGGCTGGGTGTGTCCCCGGTGTGGTGTTGGGAAGGAGGAATTCGAGGATTCCACCGAGCCCCTGGGGGGTCGGGACCCCCTCATGCTTATTTTCAGGGCCATGACTGTGGGGCTCTGGAGGGTGCTTGGTAATGGATCCCAGGGAGTTACAAGGGAGATGGGGTCTGTGATCGCAGACAACATCAGGCACGGGGAGGATCCCTTGAAATCAGCCGCAGACTACTTCATCGAACATGGATTTGCAGCGTCCATCAGCGCAGACACTGAAAACTTTGCCCTCAATGTTAAAAACTGCAGTTTCTATGGATTCTGTCGTTCGCTGGAGGAGGATGGGGTGCTGTTATCAACCTGCCCCTATGCAAACACGGCCGCTGCAGTCCTTGAAAGGACCACAGGATACAGGTACCGTATAAAACGAAATAAGGGGGACCATGGACACATCATTGAATTTTCACGGATATCCAAAAAATAGGTAGGATTCCGAGATTAACTTCACAACGGTGCCACCGAAGCCCCTCTGATTCAGAAATCAGCATAGGGTCTCTCCATACCCGCGCGCTTCAGTATATCCTCCGCATGTTTGAGGGACCCCTCGCTGCCATCAACCAGGAGGTGGACGGCTCCCTCAGCCCCGTGGACGCCTCCAGCTGCAACAGGCTCTGCATCCACACCCGCCAGAAGCCTGAGGGCGTCCACCTCTGTGAAGACCTCGCCGGGTACAGGTAACATTCCGGGACCCTCAGTGCCGGCTGAATTCATTCGGAGCGCTGTACTGTAAGGGTCGCCTGGTATCATCTTTTCAAGTCCAACCGGGACTATGAGTTCTGTTTTCCTGCCAGCAGCTGCCTGAAGTGCTGGAAACACTGTGCCGCCCATGGGGTGACCTATGTAGACCGCTGCCCTCCCTGAGCTGTATTCAAGGGCATTGGCTCCCTTGAGTATCAGGTCCCCCCTTCCAAGTTCATCTGCCACATCAAAGATTGTAAATCCACGATCCCATCTGCCCCTGCGGATTACCACATCACCCGGGAACTCATGGCCGGTACCATCTGCCCTGAAATAGGGGGGCCTTATGATTCCCCTGTGAAATCCGCGACGGTCAAAACCGTCCTCTCCCAGATGTCCAAGGATCTCCTCTGCTATGTAACCATTGGTTGTCCCGGCGATTATGACCAGGGTGCCCCCCTCAAGCACCCTCCTGATGGATGGATGTTCAAGCATTCCCCATGCAATTAGACGTTTACCCGCCGCTGGGGTCACCAGGAACTGTTTCATCTCAATCAATCCTGTGGTCTGCCATTCACCCTTTTCAGTTTTTCACAGGCATCCTCTGCTGCAAGGATTATGGGGTCTATGACCATTGAGACCGGGGGCGCGTAGGAGAACTCAGTCTCTGAGAGCTCAGAACACGTGAGTCCCTGGGATATGGCCAGGGACATGGTATCAACCCTCTCAGCGACCCTCTCCTTTGCAACCATCTGGCATCCGATTATCCTTCCCCTGAGGTCACATATCATCTTAACATCTATCCTCTCGGCACCCGGGTAATACCTGGCCTTTGTGAGGGCCCTCTTCTTACCTGATACCACCTTTATACCGTTCTGGAGGGCCATGACCTCTGTGAGGCCCACTGCACCAAATTCAAGTTCCCCTATCTTTGATACCATTGCATTGAGGACAGGTCTGAACCTTGCATCCATCCCCACTATGTTCTTTGCAGCCACCCTGGCCTGTCTGACGGCAGTTGAACCCAGGGGTGACTGGGTCCTGAAGCCCGTGACTGCATCGTATACCTCAACACAGTCACCGACCGCGTATATGTCAGGCACGCTTGTCTGCATCCTGTCATTTACCTTGACTGCCCACTGTCCAATTTCACATCCTGCCATCCTGGCAAGCTTTGTCTCAGGCCTCACGCCCGTCGCCAGGACCACGAGATCCGCCTCAAGGCACTCATCTCCAACCACAACGCCCTCAACCCTCTCATCACCCACTATCCTGTCAAGGGCCTTGCCGAGGATGACCCTGATGCCCTTCTCCTCAAGGTAGCCCTGGACTATGGCTGCCATGTCCGGGTCCAGGGATCTCGGGACTATCTGGGGGAGCATCTCCATAACAGTAACTTCAAGGCCCATCCTCAGGAGGCCGTAGGCTATCTCAAGGCCTATAAGTCCAGCGCCCACCACCACTGCCCTCTTACTTTTTGATGCCCATTTGGTTATCCTTTCACCGTCTGTGAGGGTCCTTATGGTGAAGACTCCTTCAAGGTCCGTGCCCTCCACCGGTGGTATGAAGGGTGAGCCGCCGGTTGCAAGGACAAGGACGTCGTAGGGTATCTCCCTGAGGCCGCCCTTTCCCCTGTAGGTTACAGTCTTTTTTTGAGGATCTATGGCCTCGACCTCTGTTTCCGTGAGGATATCTATGTTCCTCTCCCTGTAGTCCTCTGGCCTGTGCATAACTATATCATCAAAGCATTCAACCTCACCGCACATAACGTAGGGTATTGCGCAGGGGGAATATGCCACATGTTTATCACGGGTTATGACCTTTATATCTGCGTCCTTATCATGTTTCCTTATATTGGAGGCCGTTGAAAGTCCTCCGGCCCCGCCGCCAACTATAACAACTCTCATCTATCCCCTTCTCCTAGGAGTTATCGGTTATAGGTCTCTTCTTCATTTTATAAATAATTCAGATATATTTATAAATTTGGATACATCAATAGATCTGTGTGGTAGTTATAAGGGAGCATCAAACATGAAGAGTAAGGTTCTATTCATATGCAGGAACAACTCCGGGAGGTCCCAGATGGCTGAGGGGATACTCAGGGCCATGTACGGTGCCCACTATGAGGTCCACAGTGCTGGCAGTGACCCGAAGGATATCAGCCCCCTCACCATACAGGTCATGGAGGAGATTGGTGTGGACATGACTGGCCACAGACCAAAGAGTCTCAGGGAATTTGAGGGCGAAAAATTTGACATCGTTGCAAGCCTCTGCGATGAGGCATGCCCTGTATTCCTGGGTGGTGAGAGGTACCTTCATGCTGAATTCCCTGACCCGAGGGGTGCAGATATTGACACCATCAGAAGGATCCGTGATGAAATCTCTGAGTGGATAAAGAAGGAGTTCAACCCTGAAAAACTGTGATTTACTAAAGGAGAGTGATGTAATGATTAAGGTTGCCATCGTAACAGACGGGCCCTACGGTGAAAGGGCCTATGAGAACATAGCCCGTGAATTCGAGACCATGTTCATTGAACTTGAGGCTCCCTCTGGAATATTTGCAGATGAGGTTGATATACCCGCCGATAAACTCAAGGCCATAAGGTCAGCGGACATTGTGATAACCTACATACTCCACCCGGACCTCACCCTGGAACTCGTTGATGAGATTCATGGGGATGTTGACTGGATCATCATAGGGGCCTGGAGGGGTGATGGCTTCAGGAACCAGCTCCTGAGTTACGGCAATGTGACGGCCCCTGAGAACATGTGCGACCTGGAGGAGAACGGTAACCCCTCATTTGATGAATTCGTGTCAAGGTTTGGAAGGCCCCTGGTGGAGGTGGACCTTGAAGGTGACACGGTTAAGGAGATAAGGGTTCTGAGATCCTCGCCCTGTGGAGCCACGCTCTTCGTCGCAGAGGAGCTTACCGGTGAGGATGCACAGGATCTCCCATTAAAGGCCGGGCTTAAGATACAGCACTACCCCTGCCGTGCCCCGAAAATGAGACTATTTTCAGATGACGAGTGCAAGAAGGAGATGGCAGCCAGGATGCACAGTGAGGCCTTCGAGAGGGCCCTTGGAGTGAAATAGACCTCCCTTGATCAGCTGAACAGTCTAAGGGGAAATAAAGCCAACCGATAAACTATCATTATTATTCATAATAAATTATTTATTTCAGGACATCAAGATAGAACCATGGAAAAAAAGATCCTCACAATAGTCGTCACAGAGGGACCATACCGTTACCAGTATGCAGATATAGCATTTGAAATGGCTGAAAGTGCCATCAAAAATGGTTACGACGTCAGAATATTCCTCTACATGGACGGGACGCATATACCAAAAAGGAACCAGGCACCCCAGTCCTTCCCCAACAGTGCAGAAAGGCTCAGGTCACTGGTGAAGAAGGGTGTGAAGGTAACATCCTGCATAAGATGTTCCACGGCGAGGGGATACACCTGCTCAGAAAGGCCCTACATAATGGGTGTTGAAATAAAGAGCGTTTACGATCTTGGAGAATGGATAAAGGATAGTCACAGAGTGATAACCCTGGGATGTTAACATGAAATCCGCGCTCATAATAATAGACAGGGCCCCCTACGGATATGAAAACGCCTTCAGTGGCCTCTATGTTGTCATAGCATGTCTGAACAGTTCACTGGATACTGATGTCCTCCTAATAGAGGATGGTGTCTATGCCGCGGTGGCTGATCAGGTCTCAGAGGCCATCGACTACCCCAATGTTGAGGAACTCACCTACCTCATCTTCCCGGAGGGCAGTGTCTTTGTGCATGAAAGATCCCTGAAGGAAAGGGGTCTTGAGGAGGATGACCTTGTGGAGGCAGCCGAAGTCATAGACGATACTGAACTGTATGAAATATTCCGGCTGAAGAGGGATACTGCAATTATGAAGATATGAGGTGTCATTATGGAGATGGAGGAAGTTAAAAGGGAGGTCCGGCCCCAGGGCTCCCTTGTAAAGGAGGCCACCCTCAAGCAGGTGAAACCATGCCTTGCAGCTGAGGGTAAAATAAGGGTTCTCATGGAGCTTGACTCAGAAATAGGGGACGTAATACCTTTGATTGCAAACATGTACCCCCCCGGTGTTGTGAACTATGTCAGGAAAAAGAACATACTCACACTAACAATCTATGACCGTATAATAAGCCTCTACCCCTCAGGCAAAATCAGCATGAACAAGACCCATGATGTTGAGGAAGCATTTGAAATCGCCGGCGAACTGATGGACAGGATAAACAGGGCCCATGATTCAGGGGGCGAAGGGTCTGATTCGCGGGATATGAGTCGCATCGGCCCCATGGATGTACACAGATGCCTGCCGGGTAGCAACTGCGGTGACTGCGGTGAATCCACGTGCATGGCATTTGCAATGAAGCTGCTCAACGGTGAACAGAAGCTTGACAGCTGCCTGCCACTGAAGGAGCCATGGATGCAGGAAAAGGTCCAGTGCCTTGAGAAACTGCTCGGTGAAGAAATGATGGAGACCCTTGGCTGGAGCGGTTACTGATGGGATCTGTGGGTTTTCTCGTGACAAAGAGCCCTTCAGAGCTCAGCTTCAAAACATTTCTGGACCTCCTGGATATCTGGTGCGAAGAGTACCTGAAGGTGTATCTGATATCAAATGGAATATATGCTGCAATGGAAGGAAACAGGTACTCCCACACCATCAGGGAGATTTCAAGGACCGGGAATGTTTTTGCAAGGAAGGAAGATCTAATGGCAAGGGGTATAACCCGGGAAATGCTCATAGATGGTGTGGAAGTACTTGAAGGCCTTGACAGGGTGGTTGTTGATATAATGGAAAACCTGGATATGGTCTTCACATTTTAATCAATCTACTTCTAATTTTTCGGCTTCCTTCCACCCCTTATACTTCCACGGGATACCATACTCTCACCTCCATATCGTTAATTGATGAATGCCTGGACTCAATAGCCAAGTAGCGTGCCGGCAGTGTATATTATGAAGGAGGCCATCCAGGCCACGAACACTGAGTATAACAGTGAGAAGAGGGCCCACCTCTTGCCTGCCTCCTCCTTTATAACTGCCAGTGTCGCCAGGCAGGGTGTATAGAGCAGCACGAATACCATGAATGACAGAGCCTCCAGTGGCGTGAAGGCGCCCTGTATGCTTGCTGCGATATTAGCTGCCCCGTGGACCGTTCCGAAGGTGCTTATGACAAGCTCCTTTGCCGCGAAGCCAGATAGAATTGCGACCGCCGACTGCCAGTCACCGAATCCCAGGGGATGGAATATGGGTGCCATGATGGAGCCCAGGGTCCCGAGTATGGACGAGGAAACATTTCCACCCGGGAACCCTGAAAGGAACCATATGATCACCGAACCTGCAAATATTATGGTCCCGGCCTTCTTTATGAACTGGATGCCTCTGTGGTATGTGTGAATCAGGAGAGTCCTGGGCCTCGGAAGCCTGTATGGTGGAAGCTCCATCAGGAAGAGGGAACCTTCACCCATGACCACTTCACCCAGCAGACGGGCGGTTATGATCGCCACTGCAATTCCCAGGATGTAGAGGAAAAATATGACCCATCCCTGATAGATGAGAGGGAAGAGGGCTGATGTGAAGAGCACGTAGACAGGGAGCCTGGCACTGCATGACATGAAGGGTATCATGAGGCTTGTGAGAATCCTCTCCCTCTCAGATCCTATGGTCCTTGTTGCCATTACCCCCGGGACACAGCACCCGAAACCGAGCATCATGGGGATGAATGACCTGCCGCTTAGACCCGCCACTGAATTCATTACACGATCCATGACAAAGGCTGCCCTTGCCAGGTACCCTGAATCCTCAAGGAAGGTGAGAAGGAGGAAGAGTATGAAGATGTTCGGTGTGAACACGAGGACCGATCCAACACCTCCTATCACACCATCTGCCAGGAGGGACCCTGCAGCTGAGTCCCCAAGGGCGCCCTGAACTGCTCCTGCAAGGTGGGAAACACCAGCATCAATCAGCTCTGTAAGTGGAGCCCCTGCAGTGAAGGTGAGCTGGAATATCAGCCACATCACCCCCAGGAGAATCGGGAGTCCCAGGTACCTGTTAAGTACAGCACGGTCTATAAGTTCAGAGACCGTTACCCTGTCAAGGGAGGGTCTGGTGAGGGACCTCTCCAGGAGCCCCTCTATGAGGCCATACCTTGCATCTGACACCAGGATGTCCGCATCAGCAGATTGCTCCTCCTCAAGGATCCTTCTGATCCTCTCAAATTCCTTGAGAAGGTCCTCACCAACCATTGAGGCAACCCTTTTATCCCCTTCAAGAAGTTTTATTATGATCCATTCAGCTGGAAAATCCACCTCAACGTCTTCAAGAAGTTCCCTGAATTCCTTAATAGCATCTGACCTCAAAAACTCATATCTGATCTGTGGAGGGTTACTATTCACCTGTCTTATGGCTGCTTCAAGCAATTCATCCTGATTTCCTTCAATGGCCTCCACCTTTATGACCGGCACCCCCAGCAGTTCCTCGAGTCTCTTCTCATCAAGCCTGTATCCCTTCCTCTCTGATTCACGGTTGAGGTTCACTGCGATGATGGTGTTGAGGCCGAACTCGAGGATCTGAAGTGTGAGGTAGAGGTTCCTCTCAAGATTGGATGCATCAACAACACTGATTATGAGGTCCGGTCTCTCATCAAGGAGATAATCAATGACCACCTCCTCCTCGGGAGATCCCGCTGTTAGACTGTAGGTTCCTGGGAGATCTGTAATTTCAATATCATTTCCTCTGAAGTTCAGGTATCCTGTTTTCTTTTCAACAGTCTTCCCTGGCCAGTTTCCAACGTGCTGATTGAGTCCCGTAAGGTTATTGAAGAGGGTGCTCTTTCCAACATTCGGGTTTCCTGCAAGTGCTATTCTGAGCATTTTTAATCCCTTACCCCTATCCTCGATGCTTCTCCCTTACGGATGGAAAAGGGATGGCCCTTCACTCTCACCTTCAGGGGGTCTCCCAGGGGTGCAGAGTTCTCAACAGTGACCCTGGATCCCCTTAATATCCCCATAACAGTTAATCTTTGCCTTATATTTCCTGGAAGGTTAACGGATGTCACAGTCACAGTCGTGCCTTCCTTTATTCTGTCGAGTGTTGTTTCCATGATACCACCTTAGGAAATCCTAAAATTTAGTTACACCTAAATCATATATAAATTTTTAGGTTTACCTAAACCATGTTGAAGTTAAAAAAAGAATAGCCTCAGTATCTTCCCTGGAAGAAGTAACCCGCTCCAAGGAGACACACAAGGCTTATAACACCAATTATAGCATATATGGGAGTCTGAGTGCTTGAAGAGGTGCTGCTGGTTGATGCTGCAACCTCATAGGCCTTTCCAGAACCTTCAGAAGCTCCAGAGTTTTCTGAAACCTCTGATGACTCTAAAGCCCCATCTGACGATGAACCTGATGCTCCGCCTGCATTCCCGGCGGAACCTGAAGAAGGTTCACCTGTCTCACCGATTCCATCCCCATTCACTGAGCCCGGCTGTGAATCCCCAGAGCCAGGCACATCAATGGACTTCCCTGTGGCTGCAGCCATTGCAGCCGCAAATTTTTTGAGGGCCGCCTGGTTGAGGGATGATAGCTTCACCACCCAGCTGTTGAAGACCATGTTGGCACATGTGTGGTGACAGCAGACGACACCATACTCATTAACCGTCGCGATGTACTCATCGGCAAGCCTCTGCAGTGTAGCTGAATCTGTGCTCCAGAGGCCCCTGCGGCTGGCCTCAAGGAGCCAGGCTACCGTTGAGGCGTAGGAGTAGGGCTGAAGACTCTTAAATCTGCTGCTTACCTGAGGATCAAAGACATAGGTCTCTGCAACCTTCTGCCACATCCAGTCCTGGACCAGATCAGGGGTGACTGCACTCCAGCCGAAGAGATGTCCTATCTCCTTGGATATCTGATGAGCACCTGAGAATCCCTGATTCAGCATTCCCTCAATCCATTTCGGGTTGTAGGTCCTTGTTCTGAGTTCTGCTGCAATGAAATCTGCCAGTGTCTCCAGTCGTGGTGTGAACCTTGTATTGGCGATGTATGAGGCAACATTCCTTCCTGAAATGGTCCTTGCAGCCATCGTGAGACCCCCAAGGTACTGGTAAACGTCGTCGTTGTCAAGAACACCGTAAACACTGTCCCTGACCTGTACTGTTGCATCCACATTTGATAGCTGCTTCATGAAGACCTCCTTTGCATCAATGGCGTATATGTCCTTCCCATAGATGAATCCCATATGATTCAGGTAGGTTTCAAGGAGCTGTGACTGATTATCCCACTTTGCAGTTGATTCAACCACTTCAGGTAGCCCGGTACCGTAACTTCCAGGGGCACTGCCAAATATCCTTGCACCGGCAAGTGTCTCCGCTGCCTGTAAACCCCTGGCAGTATAATTCGCCAGGTCTGCAAGGTAATGTTTCCTGAGGTAGTTGCCTTCCACCGGTTCATCCAGTTTCATGACAAGCCTTATCGCCTCATCCATCCTGTCGATACTGTAGGCAAATGTGTCTCTGAACAGTCCACTGATAGTGACCAGAACATCGATTCTGGGCCTTCCAAGCACTTCCAGGGGTGTTACACTTATTCCTGTGAATCTTCCTGATTTATCCCATACCGGTTCAGCTCCGATGAGTCTCAGGACCATTGCTATTGTCTGACCACTGGTCCTCATGGTCTCAATTGCCCAGAGAACCACCCCAACAGATTCAGGGTATCTGCCATTCCTTGAAAGGTAATCTGCAATGAGGTCATCTGCCATCTTCTTACCTATCTCCCATGCAGCCCTATCAGGTGCAAGTCTGGGGTCAAAGGAGTAGGAATTCCTTCCCGTGGGCAGGAGGTCCGGTATCCTTATGGGATCAGCCCCCCGACCCGGTTCAACAAAACGTCCCTCAAGGGCCCTCAGAAGGTTTGTGATCTCCTGGTCAGTGGCAAGTTTCTCTCTTACGGCATTCCGGAACTCTGTGTTATTCCTCGATGCTGGGTCAAAGCTCACAATTGCCTCCACCATTGCATCAAGGAGCTCCCCGCTAAGGGGTTCCCCGAAGACATGTAAGCCGTAGGGTATCAGTGTTGCTGATAGCTCATCAAGCCTGTGCTCAATTCGATCAAGGGCCTCTTCAAAGGAAGCATTGAGGTCAATGTTAAGTTCCCTGTGAAGGTCCAGTTTAACCGTGAGATTTCTGATTTCCTCAGCGATTATCAGCTTTCTCTGGGAATCCTCAGAAGTATGGTAAAGGTTAATTTTGTGTTCAAGTTCCGATAGATCCCCGTAAAGTTCACTTACCACCATAGGGGGGATGTTATGGTTTATGAGAACCGCGTACCCACGCCTCTTTGCCTGAGTCCCCTCACCAGGGTTGTTTACGATGTAGGGGTAGATATGTGGCAGGTCACCTATCATCACGTCGGGCCAGTCAAGGGATGATAGACCAACTGATTTCCCTGGTAACCATTCGAGGGTTCCATGTGTACCAAGATGTATAACTGCGTTGAAGTTTTTCTGAAGCCAGAGATAGAATGCAAGGTACTGGTGGTGCGGTGGGAGTGTTGTTGAATGTATGAGGTCAGCTGCATCCTCGCCGAATCCGCGCATTGGCTGGGGGCCGAGGAATACGTTGCCAAGCATAACACCCGGGATCACTATGCTGCCATTGTAGACCATGACGTTTCCAGGGGCAGGTCCCCATGTCGCTGTTATGTTATTTCTCAGGGTTTCTGGCAGTAGACTGAACCAGTTAAGGTATTCAGATACTGGAACTGTTACTGCACCGGCCCTGACAACCTTCTCAAGTTCACCCGGAGCCCATGAACCCACATTCAGGCCCGGCCCGAGGAGTATGTTTATCACCTCTGCAGTGGATTTTTCCTCAACATTGTAGCCAGCACTCCTTAGTGCCCTCAGTATGTTGCTGATGCTCTCTGGTACGTTGAGGTAACTCGCACTGATACCATCCTTACCCCCACCAATGTTGTAGTATATAAGGGCTATCTTCTTTTCCGCATTTGGAAGTTCCCTTAACTTTATCCAGTTGATCAATCTCTCTGTGAGCCTCTCTATCCTGTCAGGAATCGGAACATAGTATGTATAACGCAGCCCTGTCTGAGGGTCTGTCTCCTCAACTCCGCCGCCGATCATGACTGGCTCTATCCTTCCGTCGATCTCTGGAAGTGCTATCTGCCAGTACACCTCAGATGAAAGTCCTGATATGCTCTCGTTCCATGCCCTGAGATTTGATGCATAGACCGCGGCAATTGCTGGTAAATCAAGTTCCGTGAGGATTGCTGTGGAGTTCAGGGGATCACCGCTGTATAAATTGAATCCCATGCATGTTATGAGACCGCTGATCCTGGGAGTCCTGTTACCATCCAGGAAGAAGTTCTCAATAAGGTTCCTCTTTGTAGCTGTGTCAGCTGCAAAGCCAAGGATCACATTGTAACCCTTTCTCTCCAGGCTCTCAAGTATGGCTGTGTGCATTCTCATGTCGCTTCCACGGTAGTATGTATCGAATGTGATTATGCCCACCCATGGTTTTCCTGCCCTGTAGTGGCCGCTCTGAACATACCAGGAGTAGTAACGGTCCCATGCTGTGAACTGTTCGCCGGCGTCTGGGTGATATACAAATGATTTCACTGCGGGAATGGCTGTTACATTCTCCTCATTTTTTAGCTGCATTCCAGCGTCCCTCAGAAGGAGGAGCATCATTCTCCGGAAGTTCTCGGGGCCTCCCTGATCCCAGATGTACTTCACTGTTGCATTGTCCGCACCCACACGGGGATTATCCTTGAATGTGTTACCGGTTCCTATGGCAATTATTTTCCTTGCCCCCGTAACATTAAGGATTGGATTGACCTTCGTCAGGGTGTTTGGAGAACTTATCATCTGAATGAGAATCACGTCAGCCTTTCTACCCGCCTCCAGTGCCGCCATGTCTATCTGAGGATCGTTCCTTAGAAGTTCATCGTTTGTGAACATTGAAAGATTGAATCTGTAGCCGTCCCTTCCTGCAAGTTTATAGCCTTCCACTATTGCCTTTGTACTCGAAGTTGACCCTGTGATTATGAGAATACTGTAATGGGAAGAATTCTGCTGAATCGCATCCTCTGTGACGTTGCTGCTGTTATCAGCCGCTGAAACACCTCCCGCAAGCATGATTGTCATGAGTAAAATCACTGGAATAACTGATATTCTCAAAATTTCACCTCCATTATACTTTATCTCAAATCATCTTTGCTTTAATAAAATATAAAATTTTCTTTAATGAAAATAATATTTACTTTAATATAAATCCATAAACTTAAATATACTGATTTATCAATATATCTCCATGATCAGTGAAGCTACAGCAAAAATGATGTCCATCCTGGATCTCAGTTACTCCCCGGTGGGTGTGAAATTCACAGATGAAGTACCTGAGAATGCGGTTATACTCAGGAAGCACAGATACTGCCAGGCCCTCATGAAGGCACGGCAGGGTGAAGTGGTTGTGCTTCCCGGCCAGGAGATAACATGCCCCGCAGCTGCACGGGCTCTGGGTTTCAGTGAACTCCCTGAAAAACTGAAAACCGGGATGGGCCTTGTGGGCTTCGGGATCGTGGAGAAGGAGGAGACCGGGGTAAGAATGTTTCAGGATATGCCCGAAGTTGAATGGGAAGGGCAGAGCATACTCCTTTACCCCCTTGACAGGTACGATGAAGAACCAGACGTTGTGGTTGTGGAGGATCGCCCAGAGAAGCTCATGTGGATAGCCCTGGCATACCTCAATCTGAGGGGAGGGGAGAGAATACAGAGCTCAACAGCGGTGCTTCAGGCGGTCTGTGTGGATGCCACAATCATACCCTATCTGACATCAGAGCTCAACATCAGTCTGGGATGCTATGGATGCAGGGATGCAAGCGACATAGAACCAGAGGATGCACTGGTTGGCTTTCCAGGATCTATCCTCCTAGAAATCGTTGAAAAACTTGAATATCTGAATGAAAGGGCCATACCCCGTTCAAGGGCAAAAAATGCCCTTAAAAATTTGAGAGGTGATTGAAATGGCATGGTTTGCTGGATACCCACGTGAAAAGATAGAATGGTACCCACCATTGATCCGGAAAAATGCGTTAAATGCGGTATGTGCATGAACTGTGGACAGAAGGTCTACAGGTGGACAAAGGAGGGTCCGGTGGTCGCACAGCCCTACAAATGCGTTGTGGGATGCACAACATGCGCAACACTCTGTCAGGGAAACGCCATAACGTTCCCGGACAAGGATAAACTGAGGGAACTCTACAAGAAAGAAGGTATATGGGCAAAGGTTAAAAGGGAACTCATCAAGGAGGGTAAACTGGAACCCGAGGAATGAGGGATCAAATGAAACTCACATACATACCCTCAGCATACATCACCCACACCGGTAAGATTTATGAGATCACTGTTGAAGTTCCGGGTGTGAAGAAGAGCGATATCCACCTTGAGATGACGGAGCATGGTTTCTGTCTCAATGCTGAAGGTGAAAAGTTTAAGTACAGCGGGTGCTGGTCACTTGCGCACCGTGTGAAGCCAGAAACTGCGTCTGCAGGTTTCTCAGATGGTCTGCTAAGGATAACTGTTGAACTTGCAGAGGGCGTTAAGGGTCTTGAGGTCCCGGTGGACTGACCTCAATACTCTTCTCTTTTTCAGGAGCATCCATAAAAATTCAGCATCATCATGAACAGAGATATCAGTGGGAACCAGCATATTACTGATTATGACAAAAAAGATGGTCGGGATTCGCTGCCAGTGCAGTGACCCCGCGGTGAAGAGAAGGGGTTCCGGTATGAGGACCGTGATGTGCCCCATCTGTGGCAGGATATACAGGACAGACAGGGAGGACCAGGTCTGCTTCAACTGCAGGAAGGGCAGGTCCTGATGGGGATGGCCAATAGAATCAGAACATCATGAGAAGTCCCCGCCCGGTTCCCCAGATTATACTCACCGCTATGATGAGTATAACAAATATGGATACGTAGCTAACAGCAGGCTTCACAATCCTCTCAGGTAACCTGTACCTCAGGAGCTCCTCGAACATCAGGCCGCCGTCCAGGGGCTTCGCAGGAAGGAGGTTCACCGTACCAACCGCAAAGTTGAGGAAGAATATCCAGAAGAAGAGTTCCTCAAGATAGGTCAGGGCGAAGGGGAAGGTATCCCCCAATACTGATGCAACGGAGTCCCTCACCCGGAGGTGGTTGCTGGTCCGGATGCCCATGTAGGCCCTGCTTGAGTTGTTAGGATTCCTCCCGGTCTTCAGGTGGAAGGTCCCCTGATCCGTGGTTATATTGATAACCTCCCCCACACCTATCGTTTTGAGTGCAGCGCTGTAGGTTGTCAGGTTACTTGTTGGCATCCCGTTGATGCTCTCAATTACAAGTCCAGGGGTGAGGACCTTGCTCGCCGGGCTTCCTGGCACAACGCTGTCTATCTGAACACCATCTGGCTGGAATGCTGCGGGCATGGCAAAGCTCGAAATCCCGAAGAAGAGGGCGAAGCATATACCTGCAAGTATAAGGTTTGCCACGGATCCGGCAGCATATATCCTCATCTTTGAGATGGGTCTGATTTTTTTGATGTCCTCCTCGTCAGGTTCAACGAATGCACCCGGAAGTATTGCGAGGAGAAGGAGGCCAATTGATTTTATGCGGACACCCTCCAGCCTTGCAAGGATACCATGGGCAAACTCATGGACCACGATGACCGTCGCAAGTCCAATTATACCATACCCCAGGGGCACGTAGACCGGTGAACCGGGTATGTCAACACCCGGCACTATGAGTGACGCCTGGGGAGTTACAAATATGTTCTGGAGGGACATCACAAGCATGTAGAGCATGTAGAACATGAAGAAGAATGCCACGGGTATGCCTGCATTCATGATCCATCGCCATAGCCTGGGATGGCCTGATGCAAGACCATCTATGAATCCCCTGAGCCTCTTAGTCCTTCTCATTAGCAGGGGCCCATGTATCTCAATCTTCAGGCTGTCCCTGAACAGGATGGCCATTGTCCATATGAGAATAAATGCGATTAGATAAAACCATAAAGCGTTCATATCAGATAACACCCTCTTGTTTTAATGGTTGTTTCAGCAGCCATATATATCCATCAGTTTTAACGCTTCCCTCATGATGGCAGATCCAGTTTAAGGATCCCTAAACATCCATCATATTACCATGGAATCAAAGAGGAGCACGTCACACTCCTCTCCAGCTGATATCCCCTCAAGGTTCTCATCTATGACTATGTAGGCGTTTGACCCCACCATTGACCTTATAATACCTGATCCTCTGCTCTGCACAGGTTCAACCTCCTCATCATCAGCCCAGGCCCGCAGGTAGTCTGTCCTTCCAGGGCCGGAGGCGACCTTGGCCCTGCACCTCCGTTTCACTGCCCGGTGCCTGTAGTCAAGGTGCTGCATCCTCAGCAGGTAGTACCTTGCAAATACATCGAACTGCACCATGGCTGCAACAGGGTAACCTGAAAGCATGAAGACCGGTGTTTCAGAGACCATCCCAAATGCAACTGGTTTACCGGGTCTCAGGGCCACTCCATGGAATAATACCTCACCCAGACCATCCACGGCGTCAACAACCACGTCGCCACGGCTTATGGCGGTTCCCCCTGTTGTTATTATCACATCGTATTCACTGGCAGAGGATTCTATCTCCTCCCCAACAGTGTCCATATCATCAGGAAGATGCACGGGGTCTGCAGACCCCCCAGCACTTTCAACCAGGGCGTTTAATGTGTATAAATTGGAATTGGGTATCTTACCTGGCTCAAGGTCATCAGAAGGGTCCACCAGTTCATTCCCGGTTACTATAACCTTCACTGACGGTCTTCTAAATACCTTAACCTTACTGTAACCTGCTGATGCTGCCATGGCGATTTCCTGTGGCCTCATGAGGGTCCCCTCCCGCAGTACCGTAGCCCCTCTTCTCACATCCTCACCGGCCGGAGCCACATTCTCGGAGGGGGCTACTGGCCTTAAAACCCTGATCTCTGACCCCTCCTGGAGCGTGTACTCCTCCATCACAACAGCATCGGCTCCAGCAGGGATTGGGGCGCCTGTGGCGATCCTAACAGCCTCTCCCTGCCCAACATCTACCCCTGAAACCTCACCGGCACCTATCGAGTCTGTGACCCTCAATGTTGAGGGGTTCCCAGGGGATGAACCGAAGGTGTCCTCTGCCCTCACAGCATAGCCATCCATGGCAGACCTGTCAAAGGGTGGCGAGTCAAACCGTGATACTATGTCATCTGCAAGGACCCTGTGATAGGCCTCAAGAAGATCCACGGTCTCTGGTTCCGTGAACCTCTGGTTCTCATCAAGAATCCTGAATGCATCCCTGACCGGTAAGAGTTCTGATAGGAACATCTGATCATCACCGCTTAACTACTCTCTTATATGGACCTATATATAAAGGACCCCCATATAATTAATTCAGGAATTGATGCACTCGATAAAAATGTTATCGCTACAGCAGGGGACCTCCAGTGGCTGACTGGGGGACTCAATGGATGAACATAATATCTCTACGAGGGACCCCTGTGGTCCGGGAGGCTCCATGATAGAGGTTGAATCTGTGAGTAAAAGTTTTGGGAGGATCAGGGCCCTTGATAACCTGAGCTTCAGTGTGACTGAGGGTGAGCTCATGGGTATCATCGGCCACAACGGGGCCGGTAAGACCACGGCCATACGTATAATAGCTGGCATACTTCACCCTGACTCCGGGACCGTAAGGGTGGGGGGCCATGACGTCACAGAGGACCCCCTCAGTGTCAAGTCCATGATAGGTTACCTTCCAGAGGAGCCCAACCTCTACGAGCGCTTCAGGGCAGGGGACCTCCTCCGATACTTTGGTGAACTCTACGGTGTCCCCAGGGATGTGCTTGATGACAGGATAGCTGAGCTCCTTGAACTGGTTGGTATGACCGATAGGGCCATGGACCCCATCAACACCTTCTCCAAGGGCCTCAGGCAGAGGATAGGTATAGCCAGGGCCCTGATACATGACCCTCCCATCATAATATTCGATGAACCAACCATGGGACTTGATCCTGCAACCGCATTCTCAATAAGGGAGTTCATAAGGGACCTGAAGGGATCAAAGACCATGATACTATGCACCCACTACATGGAGGAGGCTGAGTACCTCTGTGACCGGGTTGCAATAATAAACCAGGGCCGGATACTGGATATTGGAACACCTGATGAACTGAAATCAAAGATCCGGGGGGACCTGGTCCTTGAGGTGAAGGTGAGGGACATTTCCTCTGTAGGTGAGGGCGATCTCATGATTATCCCTGGTGTAAAATCCGTTGAAGTTGATGGCAGCACACTCAGGGTGTCCCTTGAAAACCGGGGAGCCATATCGGGTGTTATAATGGAACTCGGGGCCAACGTATCAGGGGTTAACACCCGGGAGGCCACACTAAACGATGTTTTTATAGAGAGCCTCAGGGGGTCAGGATGAATCTCCTCAAGGTGGCAAAATGGGAACTGAGGAGCACGCTGAGAAGCCGGAAGTTCCTCTTCATATTCCTGTTCCAGATAGCGGTCCTGATTTTAACACTGTTCATGTTCAGTGGATTCACCGATGTGCTGGAGAGTGGTGAAGCCCTCACACCATCCCTCACCGGATTTGCAGAGCTCGGTGTCATTGATCCCTCCGGCTTTATCCAGGGACAGCTTAACCCTGACGTCCTTGATATTCGTGAGGGAGGGGATGCTGGATCCGTGCTGGTGGTTGACAACTTCACCGGCATACCCCTCAATGCAACCCTCTACCTTGACTACTCGGATCCCAGGAGGAGCGTGGTGCGGGATGAAGTTGAAGCCGCTGTTGAACGGGCCTCCAGCCTGATATCAGAGGAGTTTGTGAAATCGCCTGGTCCCGCCCCGGAGGTCAGGGAGGAGACCCGTGGGGAGCCGCTCCCGGTTCAGCTTGTGACAAGGGTGATGGTTTCAATCCTCCTCTTCCTCCCGGTTTTCCTGTTCGGTAACCTTGTTGTGGACAGTCTCGTGGGTGAGAAGGAGCGGAAGACCGGGGAGGCCCTCCTTGCCATGCCGGTCAGGCGTTCAGAGATCATCCTCGGTAAGTGCCTCTCGGTGATCACTGTACTTGCCCTCCAGATCTGTGTATGGATGATTCTCATCCTGGCCTCGGGCTTCCATATGTTCAACCCCCTGGGCGCCTATTTCACAGTTGTTGCCTCCTCGGCTCCGGTTGTGGGGCTCACCGCCCTCATATCTGTCTATGCAAGGAACTACCGTGAGGCTGGTATAGGGATAACCCTGGCTTACATCATATCTGCAGCGTACCTCATTGCCCCGGCCCTGGCCTACATGGCAGGTTCATCAGGTTCAGTTTCACCCATGACACTCACAATAAAGATGATATCGGGCCAGGCCCTGGGGGCTGCCGATATCATTCCTCCAGCCATCTCAATCCTGGTACTCAGCATCATATTCTATGGCCTTGCAGTCAGGCTGTTCGGGAGGGATGATGTGGTATTCGGTCCCAGACCAGGTATACTGAGGTTAATGGTGAAACCATGAAACTGAAAGCACTGGCACTTAAGGAGGCCCGTGATATATTCTCCAACAGGATCTACATGCTTCTCATCCTTGTTCAGGTCATAATAATACTGGGGGCCTATGGACTCGCCATTGTGAGCTCGGTTGCTGCCGACCCCCAGCTGATAGAGAGGTGGGGTGGTTCAGGTTTCCTGAAGGTCGGTGTGGTTGATGGTGACGGGCTCCTCACTGAGGGCCTTGAAAGGGAGGGTCTCAGTGTAAGGGAATTCAGTAACATTGAGAGCGCCAGGAAGAGCCTTGGATCAGAGGTTGTGGCCATCGTCTACCTGAGTGGAGGAGACGTGAGGATAGAGGCCGACACCTCCAGCGTGTTCTACACAATCATGAGTGAAAGGCTTCAGGGCGCAGCTTCATGGTATATAAATCAGAAAAGGTTCAGGGAGTCTGGACTCCCATCCGGGACAATCCAGGCCCTTGAGGAACCTGTGAAGCTTAAGGTTGTCCCCATCAGGAGGGAGGACTACAGGCCCCTTGCCCTTGAGAGCTCCTACTTTGTGGAGATAATGTACGGCTTCATCCTCCCCTTCGTTGTCTTCCTTCCCTTCTTCCTGGGGAGCAACATGGTAACGGACAGTGTCGTGGGAGAGAAGGAGCGGAAGACCTTTGAGGTGCTGCTCATGGTACCCCTCTCCGAGACCATGATAATCCTCGGTAAGATACTGCCATCACTGGTATTCTCATTTATCCAGAGCATGCTCTGGCTTGGACTCCTGGTCCTTCTGAGGGTACCTGTGTATAACATGCCATTACTGGCCCTTCTCCTCCTCATTACAGGTCTTGCATTCATTGGTGTGGGTCTGTTCATATCAATCCTTGCAGACAGCACAAAGGAGGCCAACTCAGCAATTACAGTTGTACTCTTCTTTGCAACCTTTATCCTCTTTGTGCCGCTCTTCATGGATATGGGTGCCCTCAGCCCCCTAATAAGGTTCATACCCAGCCTGATAATTGTTAAAATGTCATCAGGACCCCACCTGGACCCCGGGATTATCTATGACATGGTACCATCTACAGTTTTCTCGGTGCTCATCTTCCTGGCAGCCGTTGTCTCCTTCAGAAGGGAGGGCGTTATAAGGCTCTGAACAGAAAAACCTCTCAAAACTGAATATCGGCTTATAAACTTCATAAACTGAAAACAACTAATTGTGTCCCGGCATAAGGACATTTAAATCAGTAGAATAGCCCCCACCACAAGGGGGATGACTATATTATCCTCCACCGGTGTGTATGCCTCCACCAGCATGCCTGTGATGGCGCCTGTGAGGGCATGTATGGGTTCAACGAAGAAAAGGGACCCCAGGAATCCTGCTGCAAGGAATGCTGCTGACCCCTCAATGCTCTTATCATGTTTAAGTGGGAGGGGGTGTTTCCCGAACCTCCTCCCGATTATGGTTGATAGTGAATCTCCGAGTGTCAGTATGATGATGGCTGCATTGGCCACAGCCATGTTGAATCCAAAGAGGGAATAGGTGAGGGTCATGCCAATGAAATAGTAAATGAAGCCCCTCTCAGTATCGTCCCTTCTGCAGCCCCTCAGGATTACCGAGAAGAAGGGCAGGTAGAATCTCCTGTCAAGCTGGAATATGATCTCCCCGCATATGGCTGCTGCAAGGGAGAGGATTATCATGGAGGTGGTGTCCAGGTAGCCTGCAAGGATCACGAAGACTATGCCGGTTGCATGTATCAGCTGCCTGAAGAATTCCCTCCGGTATTTCAAAGGAACACCTATGTGGACATGTATGCCTCAATCACGCCGTGATAGGCATCATCAAGTTCTGAGACGTCCAGGGCCACATCGCCGAATTCAAGGGTCCTGCCGCCGGTGGTTCCAATAACAGCCCATGGGACATCCAGTCCGCCCAGTATGTCCCTGGCTGATCCCCTCACGGTCATTATGTACCTTCCATTGGACTCTGAGAAGAGGGCCTCGTGGATGTTTCTGAATCTGCCAGGGATCTTCATTGGGTCTATCCTTGCCCCGATGCCTGACTTTATGGCCATCTCAGCCAGTGCCACAGCTATTCCCCCGGCTGAGCAGTCATGGACCGCTGTCACCTTATTTCCGGACCCGTCGATTATCTCCTTAACTGCCTTTGCAGCTTCAAACTCTGCCTTAAGATCTGTTTCAGGGGGTTTTCCATCCACGATACCATGAACTGTCCTCAGGTACTCTGATGCGCCCAGTTCAGGCCCTGTTTCCCCGATGACCACTATCTCCTCCCCCTCGTCCTTGAAGTCCAGGGTCTTTATGCTATCAAGGGATAGTTTACCTGCCACACCCACCACAGGGGATGGGTTCACGGTGACGCCCTCTGTCTCATTGTAGAAGCTCACGTTACCACTTATAACGGGGGTGCTGAAGGTTTCTGCCATATCAGCCATGCCCCTCACACATTCCCTGAACTGCCAGAATACCTCGGGCTTCTCTGGGTTGCCGAAGTTGAGGCAGTCAACTATGCACACAGGCCAGGCCCCCATTGATACAACGTTCCTTATGGCCTCCCCGACCGAGGCCGCGCCTCCACCGTAGGGGTCGAGCTTCGTGTGGATGCTGTTGCAGTCGACGGTGAGTGCAACCCCTGTTGTGCCATCAACCCTCAGGACGGCTGCATCGTCCCCTGGTTTTACAACGGTCCTTATCTGGACCTCATGGTCGTACTGCCTGTAAACCCAGCGCTTGCTTGCAATGTTTGGTGATGATATCAGCTTCAGGAGTGTGTCCTTAAGGGGGGGATGCTTAACCTCCACCTGTCCCTCCGGTAGCTGGGGCTTTCTGGCTTCCCTCTCAACCACTGGAGGGTCCGCCAGGAGCTTTGCTGGTAGATCAGCTATAACCTCGCCCTCGCTCTCAACGATCATCCTGCCTGTGTCTGTAACCTCACCTATAACCGCTGCTGGTAACTCATATTTCCTGCAGATTTCCATTGCAGCCTCAACATCATCTGGTGCCATCACGAAGATCATGCGCTCCTGTGACTCTGATAGCATGATCTCATAGGGGGTCATCCCCTCCTCCCGCAGTGGTATGGCCTCGAGGCTGACCCTTGCACCGTTGTCACACTTGGCGACCAGTTCGGAGATGCAGCAGGTCAGACCTCCCCCTCCAAGGTCCTTGACTCCTGAGACCTCTATCTCATCCATTATCTCGAAGCTTGCCTCCATGACCATCTTCTTTGTGAAGGGATCCCCCACCTGGACCGCGGGGCGGTCCTCGAGTTCAGAGGAACTTGTGAGCTCCTCGGATGCGAAGGTTACTCCATGTATCCCGTCCCTTCCTGTCCTTCCCCCCATGAGGAGGAAGACGTCGCCGGGGCGGGGGGCGATTCCCCGCTTTATATCATTCTTAGGTACAAGTCCCGCGCACATAACATTTACGAGGGGGTTCAGCTGGAAGTTTTCATCGAATTCGACCTCGCCAGCAACTGTTGGTACGCCCACACGGTTCCCGTAGTCTGATATCCCCCTGACAACGTGCTCAAAGAGGTACCTTGACTTCTGGTCCTCAAGGTATCCGAAACGGAGTGAGTCCAGGAGAGCCACCGGCATGGCCCCCATTGAGATTATATCCCTTAATATGCCCCCTATACCTGTACCTGCGCCACCATAGGGTTCTATGGCTGAGGGGTGGTTGTGACTTTCAATTCCGATGACCAGTGCCAGTTCATCCGTTATCTCCACAACACCTGCATCATCACCCGGGCCGATTATGACATCCTCGCCCTCTGTAGGGAAGAGGCCCAGGACCGGCCGGCTGCTCTTGTAGGAGCAGTGCTCCGAGAACATGACATCCAGCATCCCGTACTCGAGGGGGTTGGGGTCCCTCCCAAGCTCCTTCCTTATAAATTCCATTTCAGAGTCGGTTAAAACCATTTTCACACCTTTGCAGGTTTTATTGATATTATCAGGTTTTCGTCTGATATCTTCCATTCCTTGGTGTATTCGAGTTCAGAGTAATCAAAGGATAGTGTGCTGGCCCTCACCTCGTTCTCTATGAACTCCCTCTGGGGTTCTGTGAGTTCCCTGAATTCTTCGCTGCATTTAACTGAGACCTCTATGGTGGCCTCAACGTCCAGGTCAAGGTCCTTCCTCATATCCTGGATTCTCCTTACAAGTTCCCGGGCCATTGCCTCGCTCATGATCTCAGGTGTGAGTTCTGTGTCGATGAAAACGCTTCCCCCATCGAACTGAGCGCTCACTATATTCTCTGGAAGCTCTGTTTCAAATACAATATCCTCAGATGTGAGTTTAAATTTCTTGCCATCAGATTCAACCGTGAACTCACCATCGGAGTCCAGTGCAGCCTTCACTGCTGATCCGTCTGCGCCTTCCAGTTCCCTCATCACCAGGGGCATGTCCTGCCTCAGCCTGGGCCCCAGGGTTGCCGGATTTGGCCTGGCTATTATTTTCATGTCAGGGAACTCCGTTGAGGTTTTGATGGACTTTGCATTGGCCTGCTCTGCTATGACGTTCTTGAGGGACTCTGCGGCCTTCAGAACACCTTCATCCTCAGACACCACCACCATCTCCCTGACCGGCCATCTGAGCTTGTACCTTGCTGTGTCCCTGGCCCTTGCGCAGGCCTCTATTATCTCCCTGACGATATCCATATCGGCCTCAAGCTGGCTGTCAACTGCCCCCTCATCCAGGATCCAGTCAAGCATGTGTATGCTCTCTGGTGAATCCGGTTCAGCTCCCCTTACAAGGTTCTGGTAGATGTCCTCACATACGTGGGGTGCCACCGGTGATAGGGTGACTATGAGGGTCTTGAGGACCGTGTAGAGGGTGTGGTAGGCTGCGAGTTTATCGGGGTCGTCCCTCTCTATCCAGGTGCGGCTCCTTATCAGCCTTATGTACCAGCGGCTGAGGTCCTCCACTATGAAGTCATGGATTTCACGGGTTGCCCTGTGGAAGTGGAGGTTTTCAATGGCCTCTGTGACCTTAAGGGCCACGGAGTTGATCCTTGAGAGGATCCACCGGTCCTCATCCCTGAAGCTCAGATCCTCAGCACTGTGGTCTCCTGGCTGGAACCTGTCAAGGGACATGTAGGTTGTTGCGAATACATAGACATTCCAGAGTATGTTGAACATCTTGTTGACGTTCCTGAGCTCATCCCATACAAATTTGAGGTCCTCCCATGGCTTGTTTGCCCAGAGGAGATAGAATCTCAGGACGTCTGCACCATACTTCTCTATGACATCCTCGGGTTCAACAACGTTTCCCAGGGATTTGCTCATCTTACGGCCCTCTTCATCCAGGGTGAAGCCGTGCATGAGGACCCTCCTGTAGGGGACCTCATCCAGGGCTATGACACCACATCCCAGCTGTGAGTAGAACCAGCCACGGGTCTGGTCATGGCCCTCGGTTATGAAGTCGTAGGGGAACCATTCCCTGAAGAGTTCTGTCTCTGAGGGGTAGTGGAGGGCTGCCCAGCCAGCCACCCCGGAGTCTATCCAGACATCCAGGACGTCAGGTGTCCTCTTCATCCTTCCGCCGCATTCACCGCATTCAAGGACTATCCTGTCCACGTGGGGCCTGTGGATGAAGTCTCCCTCGAGTTCTCCCTCCACCGCCAGCTCCCTGAGTTCATCTATGGATCCGACCACGTGTATGCTGTCACATTCCTCACATATCCATATTGGTATGGGTATTCCCCAGTACCTCTGCCTTGAGATGGTCCAGTCACGTGCATTCTCTATCCAGTTCCTGAATCTGCTCTCCCCTGCCCATGAGGGGACCCACTGGACCCTGTCAAGTTCCCTCAGCATCTTATCCTTTATCTCGGTTATCTTGAGGAACCACTGCTCTGTTGCAAGGTATATTATTGGTGTCTTGCACCTCCAGCAGAACCCGTACCTGTGGCTTATGGTCCCGGCCCTCAGGAGCAGGCCCTTTGATCTGAGGTCAGCTATTATGTCTTCGTCGGCATCCTTGACAAAGCGGCCAGAGTAATTTCCTGCTTCCTCTGTGAAGATGCCTGCCTCGTCCACCGGACAGATGACCTCAAGACCATACTTCTTACCTATCTCGAAGTCCTCTGGACCATGCCCCGGTGCTGTGTGGACGCAGCCTGTCCCCTCTGTCAGGGTTACGTGGTCCCCCAGGATCACCCTGTGTTCAATCTCCCTGTGGAGGGGTACCTCATCATCGAGGGGGTTTCTGTAGGTTAAACCCTCTAGTTCTGTCCCTTTAACCGTTTTCAGGATCTCGGCTTCTTCACCAAGAACCTTCTCGACCAGAGCCTCTGCCAGTATGTAGGTTTCTCCATCAAGGCGTGCGTAGGCGTATTCGAAGTCCGGGTGGACCGCAACCGCCATGTTCGCAGGGAGAGTCCAGGGCGTGGTTGTCCATACAAGTATGTGGGTGTCCCCTGAAACAGGGAACTTCACATAGATTGATGGGTCCTCCTTATCATGGTAGTCGATCTCTGCCAGGGCCAGGGCTGTTTCACAGCGTGGACACCAGGTTATGACCCTCAGATCCCTCACAAGGAGGTCCTTTTCATGGGCCCTTTTGAGGGTCCACCAGCATGATTCCATGTAGGCGGGGTCAAAGGTTACATAGGGGTCATCCCAGTCCATCCATACACCCAGACGCTGGAACTGGCCTGTCATGACTGCCTTATTCTCAACTGCAAATTCCCTGCATTTGTTGACGAATTCCTCGATTCCGATCTTGTCCTCAATGTCCTTCTTGCTCCTGACACCAAGGAGTCCCTCGACCTTGTGTTCGATGGGGAGACCGTGTGTGTCCCATCCAGGCTGCCTCCTGACGTTGAACCCCTTCATTGACTTGAAGCGAAGGTATGTATCCTTCATTATCTTGTTCCATGCTGTACCGAGGTGAATCCTTCCACTGCAGTAGGGTGGGCCGTCAAGGAATGAATAGCGTGGCCTATCCTCCCTCAGTTCCTTCACCCGTTCATAGATGTCCCTTTCTTCCCAGAAACTCTGGACCTTCTCCTCGATCCTGTGGGGTCTGTAGGATTTTTCGGCTTCCTGGATTGGCATGTGTTTCTCCCTCAGCTGGATATTAGAAGGTCCTGAGCTGTCCCTTCACTAACATCTCGGTTATGCTGGGTATGTCCTCCAGCCAGGCGTCCATGACACCTGAAACCTTCCCTGTGACTTCATCCATTGTATACCCGTCCTCAAGGATCAGCTGGGCTGTTGCAGCCTTTGGATGGTCAATCGGTTTTCCTATCTGGCTCAGTATCATTATGTGGACCTGTTTAACACCCTCAACACTTTCAACTATATCTCCGGCCATCTGGTTTGAGAGGAGGTTGTAGATCTTACCCACATGGTTTATGGGATTCTTACCTGATGTTGCCTCCATTGACATTGGCCTGTTGGGTGTTATGAGTCCATTGGCCCTGTTACCCCTTCCAACTGATCCATCGTCACCCATCTCTGCGGAGGTCCCTGTTACAGTGATGTAGACTGAGGGTTCATCATCCTCGCAGCGGTCGGCGGTGTTGACAAAGACCTCAAGGTTCCTGTCTGTGAGTTTTGAGGCTATTTTGAAGACCTCATCCCTCACAACGTTCTTGACCTCCAGGTATTCCTCGAGGTCTGAGACGTACCTGTCAACCATTGCACAGGCGACCGTGAGTGTGATGTTATCATTTTCCCTGAGCCCCATGACCTTTATGTCCTCACCAACGGCGGGGTGCTTCTTCTTGAATTCGGGTGAGTTCAGGAGGTTCTCTGCCTCCATGACTATCCTCTCTGTCTCTGAGAAGGGAGCGAATCCAACACCGAAGGATGTGTCGTTTGAGAGGGGTGCCCTGCCCTTCCTGGCAAATACATCCCTGAGGTCCCCTGAGCCGTGGCCGATCTTGCACTCAACCACGGTGCAGGTTTCAACATCAAGGTTCAGTATGTTCTCCCTCAGGTACTCCTTGGCCGCTGAGATGGCTATCCTGTCGAGGCCTATCTTCTCACCATCAACCTCTGCTATGCCCCTCCCTGTGAGGAGTATCTCCATGGGTTTTATGACCTCGCCGCCTCCGAACTGGGGGGCTGATTCGCCGGCTGTTATCTGAACCTCGTCGGTGTTGTGGTGCATTATTGCACCGAACCTGTCAAGGTAGGCGTTGCATAGGGCCCTGCTCACTGATTCCGCGATCCCGTCACTTATACTGTCCGGATGCCCTATGCCCTTCCTTTCAACTATCTCCACCTTCTGATCCTCGATTGGTGTCTGGTTAAGGGGTTCAACGATAATATTTCTCACAGTGATAACCTCCTGATGAATATCCACAGTAATGGTTTATGGTTTTGGGGTGATGATATAAATAAGTATATACATCCAGTTCAGGAGAAATTATGATGAAGAGAGAGGTCATTAATAAGACGCGGGGCACCAGTCTGGGTGCCGTCAGATTTGCCAGGACATTCATGTCACGCTTCAGGGGCCTGATGCTACGCAGGGACGTTGAAACCGGACTTGTGCTGGAGATACCCCTGGGGAGGGGGAGGTATGGCTCAGGGATACACATGTTCTTCATGCTTGTCCCGCTGGACGTTTTATTTGTTGATGGAGATATGCGGGTCGTTGACAGTGTAACCCTAAGGCCATGGCAGATCTACAACCCCAGGAAACCTGCAAGGTATGTTATAGAACTCAGGGAGGGAAAGATCAGGGATTCAGGGACCCGGGTTGGGGATACAATCGAATTCAGGGCCCTAGAGTCCTGATATTGGTTTCAGTAGGTGATCTGCCAGATGATCATACCGGATAGCAACAGCCAGAGCAGAACTCAGAACTAAGCTGCACGTTTTCTTATCTCAGAAATGGCGACCTCAGCCACCCTCCTCACCATCGGGCTCTCATCATCAAGGAGCTCCTCAAGGTCCGGGATTGAATCCTCATCACCCAGTATCCCGAGGGCCAGTGCACACGCATATCTGACTCCAGGTTTATCATCCGAGAGGTGCTCCCTGAGTGGTTCAACCGCCATCCTATCATCAAAGGTTGCAAGGGCGAGCGCTGCAGCCTCCCTCACATGGTAGTCCTCATCATCAAGGGCTTCAATGAGTGGGCCCACTGCACGTGGGTCAGCCACCTCTGCAAGTAGTTCCACGGCATCCTCACGCACGACCCAGTCCGGGTTCTGGAGTTCCTCCAGAAGAAAATCTATTCGTTTACCCTCCATAAAAAACACCCCTGCGGTTTATATGGTCCTGAAAAAAATTAAGTTTTTTGGTTTTTTTATTGTCTATTATTAAGACTGATCAGGGGTGCCTTTTGGTGTTTGAATAGCTGCCGGATGGTTTTTGTATTATCCTGCTTAGATATGACTGTGCGCCATGTTCTCCAGAATCTCGCAGGGTTTTGCGAAAACCCTTATTCCATCCATTGCAGCGAGTCTTGCTGTGTTCCTTATATCCACTTCCCTCATGTGTATGGTTATGATCCGGCCCCCTGAGACCGCGCCGTGGGGACAGGCTGTTCTGCAGGCGCCGCAGCCCCTGCAGCTGAGTAGTCTTATCTCAACACCCGGAACTATGGCGTCCTCAGGGCATGCTGCAGCTGCAAGACATGGTTCACATCCTCTGCAGAGTTCAAGTTCAAGTTTTGATGGCAGAACCGTCTCAACGTCGCCCTCCTCAAGGTCAACGGGTACACAGTAAACCGGCACCCCACCCTTGCCTGCCTGGGCAACTGCATTGGTGACAAGGGTGTCTGCTATGCCGTGGACGACCTTGGCCACGGTGTTGGAGGTTACAGGTGAGACCACCAGGAGATCGTATCTTCCCATGGAAAGCCTCCCTGTTATGGGGAAACTGTAGCCCTCCTCGCCCTCGCTTATGAGTTCCCGGTAGTAACCCCCTGAAAGTCTTTTAACCCTTTCAAGGAGGCCGTACATCCTCAGGACCTCCTCCGCTGCGCCTGAGAGCAGAATGGTCACCTCGTGTCCTCCTTCAACCATGGCCTCAAGGGCCTCGACGCTTTCAAGGAGGAGGTGGCCTGCACCTGTGAATGCCCAGGCAATCCTCATCTACTGGATCTCCATGTACTTGTAGGCCTCCGAGTCCTCAAAGGCGTAGTGGACCCGGGTATATGATGACATGAACTCTGCAACCTCGTCCCTGACATCCTGTCCGTCCATAACAACTCTCTTGATGTACTCTGCAACCTCTGACATCTCTGACTCCTTCATTCCCCTCCTTGTTATCTCCTGTGTACCTATGCGTATCCCTGATGGGTCATCTGACCTGTTCACATCATCCCATGGCAGGAGGTTCTTGTTGAGTATTATGTTGTTGGCCTCGAGCCTCTTTGAGATCTCTGCTGCCCTTCCAATATCAGAGACGTCCATCACCACCTGGTGGGACTCTGTGAAGTCAAGGTGCTCACATAACACGTTGAATCCGAGTTCATGGAGGTTTTCAGCGAGTTTCCTGGCATTATTGATTGTCTGGGCTGCATATTCAGCTCCAAATTCCAGCATCTCTGCCGTTGCTATCCCAAGGCCGGCCACATGGTGGAGGTGGTGGTTGCTCACAAGTCCAGGGAACACCGCCTCATCTATGTCAGCTGCAAGTTCCTCCCTGCAGAGGATTATACCGCCCTGTGGGCCCGGGAAGGTCTTGTGGGTGCTTCCAACAAGCATGTCGGCGCCCTCACGTAGTGGGTCCTGGAAGTAGCCCCCTGCAATGAGGCCCAGGACGTGGGCACCATCGTACATTATCCTTGCCCCCACCTCCTCGGCGGCCTCCAGAGCCTCCTCCACAGGGTGAGGGAAGAGGAAGAGGCTTCCGCCGAAGAGTATTATCCTTGGTTTAACCTCCAGTATCTTCTTCTTCATTGCATCGGCGTCTATGTTCATGTTCTCAAAGTCAAAGGGGTGTGTGTATATCTGGAAACCCCTTACACCGGCTGCGCTGACCCTGGCATGGGATATGTGTCCTCCGTAGGGGACCTCCATGGCCATTATGGGGTCGCCCACCTCTGCTGTGGCGAAGAAACAGGCGAGGTTTGCCACGACACCTGATGTTGGCTGGACGTTCGCATGTTCCGCCCTGAAGAGCCTCTTTGAAAGTTCAATTGTTAACTCTTCAATCTCGTCGATGTACCTGCATCCCTCGTAGAGTCTTTCACCGGGGAGGCCCTCTGCATATCGGTGGGATAGATCCGAGAGGAGTGCCTCCTTCACCCGTGAACTCGTTATGTTTTCACTTGCTATGAGGTTAATGCTTGACTCCATCCAGCTGTTATGGTCCTTCATAAGCTGTCTGATCTTCTCGGTATAATCCTGATTGCTGACCATGAAAATCATCTCCAATAGGAAAATAGTTGCAATGACAATATAAAATTGGTGTTAAGTTCCATTACCAGTTGCGATGTCAACATAAAAAACGCGTGTTGAGTTAGCTGGTGGGATTGAAAATCCGATTGCTCGGAGTATTATGTAAGTTAGAAAAAGAATAAAGGATTTGATGGGGTTAACCCATCTATTTTGCCTGTTCGTTGAGTGCAGCTTCGATCTGGGCCATGATCTGCTCGGTCCTGAAGTGCTGCTGGTCCATGGCACCTGATGGGCATGCTGCCACACAGGTTCCGCATCCCTTACAGAGGGCCACGTTAACGTTTGCATGGCCTTCCTCTATGCTTATGGCACCGAATGGACACAGTTCTATGCAGACCTCACATCCACCGCAGACATCGGAGTCTGTCACGGCGACTATTGGCTCGATTTCCACTTCACCCTTAACCATTGGTATTGCTGCACGTGCAGCTGCACCTGATGCCTGTGCAACAGCGTCAGGAATGTCCTTTGGACCCTGAGCAACACCTGCAAGGTACACACCGTCTGTCAGTGTGTCAACAGGCCTGAGTTTTGGGTGAGCTTCCATCAGGAATCCGTCTGCAGATTTGGATAGACCGATGGTCTGTCTGAGTTTCTCAGAGCCTTCTGGTGGGACAAGTCCCACACCGAGTACAACCATGTCGTAGTCGTACTCTGTGACCTTACCGAGGAGTGTGTCCTCTGATCTCACTGTGAGTGTCAGGTCAGGGTTTTCGAGGATCTCAGCAGGCCGTCCCCTGATGAACTTGATTCCGTATTTCTCCTGTGAACGTTTGTAGAATTCCTCGAATCCTTTACCGAATGCCCTTATGTCCATGTAGTAGAGTGTGACCTCGGTATCAGGCATCTTGTCCTTTATGAGCTGTGCGTTCTTCATTATGTACATGCAGCAGACACGGGAACAGTATGGTTTTCCGATCTGTTCGTCCCTTGAACCGACACAGTGTATGAAGGCAACCCTCTTGGGTTTTTCACCATCTGATGGTTTGATGACCTTACCATCGGTTGGACCTGAGGCGTTGATCATCCTTTCGAGTTCAAGACCGGTTATTACGTTTGTGTGTCTGCCGTAACCGTATTCAAGCTTCTCGGTTGGGTCGTAGGCATCGTATCCTGTGGCCACGATTATGGTACCCACTTCGATTTCGATTTCCTCTGGTTCCTGATCGTGCTTAACGGCTCCCCTCTCACAGATCTCATCACAGAGCATGCACTCTATACAGTAGTCCTTGTCGATGGTTGCGCAGAGTGGAACTGCCTGTGGGAATGGTATGTAGACCGCCTTGGTCATACCGATTCCCTCGTCGAAGTAGTTTGGCATTTCAATCGGACATACTTCGACACAGGACCCGCATCCGGTACACAGATCTTCATCTATGTATCTGGGTTTCTTCTCGATCTTGACCTTGAAGTTACCTATGTAACCGTCAACTTCCTTAACCTCAGCGTAGGTTATGAGTTCAATGTTGTCATGTTTACCGACGTCCACCATCTTAGGTGCGAGGATACACATTGAACAGTCGAGGGTCGGGAATGTCTTGTCGAGCTGACCCATCCTTCCTGAGATACTTGGCCTCTTCTCAACCATGTAGGTCTTGAATCCCATGTCAGCCAGGTCAAGGGCTGTCTGTATACCTGCAACCCCACCACCGATGACGAGGGCCTTGTCATCCACACTGACCTTTGATGCCTCCAGAGGTTCCAGGAGCCTTGCCTTGGCAACGGCCATCCTCACAAGGTCCTTGGCCTTTTCTGTTGCACCCTCAGGGTCGTCCATGTGCACCCATGAGTCCTGCTCCCTGAGGTTTGCGAATTCGAAGAGGAACTGGTTGAGTCCTGCTTCCTCAACACATCTCCTGAAGGTTGGTTCGTGGAGCCTTGGGGAACATGCAGCCACAACAACCCTGTTCAGTCCGAGCTCCTTGATGTCCTTCTGTATCTCGAGCTGACCTGGGTCTGAACAGTAGTACTTGTAGTCCTTTGAAACTACAACGTTGGGTAATTTTGCAGCGTAGTCCCTGACAGCTTCTATGTCAACCACACCGCCGATGTTTACACCGCAGTGGCAGACGTAAACACCAATTCTTGGTTCTTCCATTGTTTCTTCTTTTTTTTCTTCTGCCATTAGATCACCTTGCATAGGGGTATCTAGCAATGATAGTCAGTTGATGTAAGGTATACCACAGTGCTAAATAAATATTTCTATCAAAAACTTTAAGTAAGGTTTATATACTATTACACGTTCCTCAGTTTTTTCCGGGCATATTAAATAAATGTTTATTTTGTGTGTACTTTGCTGTGACTTTTTAGAGCACAACTGACCAGAGGGGTAACGACACGAGACTTAGGATTGTACTCATGAATATGCATGATGATACCAGGTCCACGTCCAGGTCGTTCTCAATTGCAAGTACCGCTGCAAGCATTGCAGAGGGCATTGAAGCCTCGAGTACCGTGACAGAGAAGTTAAGTCCCCTGAATGCAAGGACATAGGAGATCCCGGCTGCCATGAGTGGAGATATGAGGAGCCTCAGACCGCTGACAAGGGTCGCATCGGCCACCGAATGCCTTAAAAATCTGAAGTTGAGTGTAAGGCCCAGGGATATCATTATGAGTGGAACCGCCGCCCCTGAGAGGTATCCAAGGATGTTACCGGCAATGCCCGTGGGAAGTCCCCAGAGGTTGAAGGTGACCCCCAGCAGGAAGGCCCAGAGAGGAGGGAAGAAGACGGCCCTCTTCATGATTCTGGAACCCTCACCTCCAGAGAGGTGTGATAGAAGAAGTCCGAGGGACGTGAACATCAGTGTGGTGCCGGTGTCATAGAATATAGCCCTCACAAGCCCCTCTGAGCCGAATATCCCTGCTGTGACAGGGTAACCCAGAAAACCGGAGTTCATCATCGCTGCAGCTACAGTTAAACCCCATGTTTTACCTGAATCCAGTCCTCTTCTCCTTGCCCAGAGATATGCAATCGTTCCAGAGAGTGTGCCCGTAATCATGCAGATAACCGGTATGAGTACAAGGCCTGAGATCCCTGATAGGTCTGCCCGGTAGAGGGACGTGAATATGAGGGAGGGTATGGCCACATTGATGACAACCCGGTTGAGGGTGGCTGCATCCTCCTCCCCGAGAACCCCGAGGAGCTTGAGGATGTAACCAATGAGGACAAGAACCAGCACCGACAGTACAGTCTCAGTGGAATCCATAAAAATCAAAAAATAACTGGTTTAATCAACGATACCAGCGGTTGTTATCTTGAAGACACACTCACCCTCGGGCAGGTGGGGACTGTCAACCAGCCTGGCTATCCTCTTACCTGCAAGCCCCTTCTTGAGCCAGATACGGTAAGTTGCGGCGTGACCAAGCACGTGTCCACCTATGGCCTTGGTGGGGCTTCCGAAGAACGCGTCCGGTCTGGCCTGGACCTGGTTTGTGACAAATACCGCGGCGTTGTAGGTGTTTGCTATGTTCTGAAGGGTGTGAAGGTGCTGGTTGAGTTTCTGCTGCCTTGTTGCGAGGGCCTCCCTACCCACATACTCTGCCCTGAAGTGGGCGGTGAGGGAGTCCACAATCACAAGGCGTATGTTCTTACCCTCCTGGATGAGCTCATTGACCTTCTCTGCCATGAGGATCTGGTGGCTGGAATTGAAGGCCCTTGCAATGTGTATCTTATTCAGAACCTCCTCAAGGTCAAGTTCAAAGGCATTTGCTATCTGCTCAATCCTCTCCGGACGGAATGTGTTCTCTGTGTCTATGAAAACAGCCTCAGCATCCAGTCCTCCCCTCTCCTCTGGCAGCTGAACCGTGACTGCAAGTTCATGGGACAGCTGACTCTTACCTGACCCGAATTCTCCGAAAACCTCGGTTATTGCCTGTGTCTCGATTCCGCCGCCTATCAGTTCATCGAGGGCCTTGCTCCCCGTTGTGATCCTCCCAACATCCTTCCGTCTCTCCATGACATCGAAGGCTGTTTCAAAATCTATCTTCTCAGCCCTTCTGGCGGCCTCTATCACCTTTTCGGCCACGCCCTCACCAATCTCTGCCTTCACAGAGAGTTCCTTGGCTGTGGCTGTTGCAAGACGCATCATGTCACCGAAACCTGCGTCCCTTAATTTCTGTGCTGTTTTAGCCCCTACATTTGGTAGATCTTCCAGTTCAACCATTTTAATCTCCCTTAAATCTTTAAATATTCATTAAGCATGGATCGTCGGTAAATTAAAGTTCCTTCTTTACGACCTTTCTGGGTATGAACCTTAGCTCCTCGCTGTAAACATCCATATCTGCATTGCCAATAACCCTCACGGTTACTCCATTCAGATCCTCCACACGTTCTTCAAGTGCAGATTCATCTGCAGACTGGTTGATAATGTTCACAACCTCATCTGTTGTCATTTCAAGGATACTCTCAGCCTCCCTTCCAAAGAAGGTTATCATGACCTCACCTGTGTCGTCCATGATCCTCCCGGGGATCATGAGGAGGTAGCGTGGTTCATCCACCAGTTCCCCGCAGAAGTTGCATATGTTCTCGTCACTGAGATCAAGCCTCTCCTTGCAGGATGGGCACTTTATGGAGAGAATCCGTCTTCCTGACATCTCGGTCAGCTCACCCTCTATGAGGACGTTCCTTGAATCCTCATCCAGATCCGCAATATCACGGTGGGGATAGAGCATCTCCTGGAGTTCATCGAAGGATGGGAGAGCCTCAAGGTCCCTCTCGCTGGCCGGTTCAATCCTTGAACTGTTTCCTATGCTGAGTTCAAGTCTTCCACCACCCATATCATCCCTGAAAACCACCCTGGGATTTTCTATCTTGACGGGGTCCCCTATGCTCAGGGGTTTCTCAGCAGCATCGTCCCAGAGGCTGGCCCTTATTGATCCCGTGTCATCAGCGAATTCAGCTGTCCTCACAAGTCCGGGGGTGCCGTCACCCCTCTGGAACTCCCTGGGTTCAAAGAGGTCAACGACCCTTGCAATTATCCTTATGTTCCTGTCGTCCTCCTCGAGGTCGGCTATTTTCTTTGTCTGGTAGAGCATCTCCTCAAGTTCCTCAAAGGATGGAAGGTCCTCCATGTCCTCTGGCAGGGGTTTCACTATCCTTGTTGTTCGTCCGGCGCTGAGTTCCACGCTGTAGAGTCCAAGCCTTATGCGTGCGTTTTCTATTCTGACTGCGTCGCCGATATTCATTGGTCTCTCGGCCTTTTCATCCCAGAGACTGACCCTTATCTTGCCTGTCTCATCGGCAAGTTCCATTGACCTCACGATTCCGGTCCCGTCTTCCCTCTCAAATTCGCGGGGGTCACTGAGGCTGAAGATCCTTCCAACGACATCGACATCCTCTCCCTCATCCTCCATTTCAAGTATCTCAGATATCTTCATTGGCCTCATCTGTTCCCTGTACTCCTCAAGGACCTTCAGCAGTGCACCGTCGGATTCAGGGTTGAGGGTGATGCGGGTGTTGAAGTTCGTGTTTATCCTGTAGGACTGGTTGAAGTCATCGAACTCGACATTGGCCCCTGATATCCTGATGATATCCCCCTTGTTGATTTTGATGCGTGTATCCTCATCCCAGAGGGTTACCCTTGCAGATCCCGTGTCATCGGCTATCTCAATGGACTTCACAGAACCTGTTGTGCCGTCGTTTCTCTCAAATTCTACCGGGTCATTGACCTTTGTCACAAGGCCCATCACAGTGACGTTTCTCATCTCATGGAGGTCCCCTATCTTCACGAGCTCCTCCCTGAATTCAGGTACATCGTATTCACCCGGCACCACCCTTGTGAGGCTGGTGTGGGTGAGGGTAACCTTATCGTCCCTTCTCCTGGTCTGGGCCCAGAGTATCTTCACTGCATCACCCTCCTTCAGTCCCAGTTCCTCAACTAGGTTTACGTCATTGTTCCAGAGGGTGTAGGTCGTTGAACCCGTTGCATCCATGATGTCCAGGGAGATGAACCTTCCCTCCCTTCCGTCCCTCTCAAAGGTCCTTACACGGGATACTCCTGTGATCCTCGCTATGACACTGACCTCATCATCCTCCACCAGATCTCCTATCGGGGTTATCTCCTCACGGTACTCAGGGAAGTCAGGGTAGTCCTCGGGGTCAAGGACCTCCACGGTGGATCTTGGCATGAGGTGGGCCTCCTTCCTGCCACCGAATCCTCCCCTTATGTTAACATCCTTTATCCTTATCACATCGCCCTCCCTGAATTTCTTGAGGAGCTTGATGTTCTCTGTCCAGAACACTGCCCTGAGTTCACCTGTATCATCTGCGATTATCACGTTGGCGAGTTTCCCCTCCCTTCCCTTCCTGGTGGTGAAGGTCCTGGGGCTTGATATCTTCATGACCCTCCCTGTCACAGGGGTTTCGGCTCCCTCCTCAAGCTTGGATATTGTGTCCATCCTGTGTTCGGGTTTCTCGGATAGCATGGTGTTTTTTTCCTTCAGGATATCATCAACGACTGTCGATGCAATGGTAAGGTCGTCCATGAATCCTATGTCCCCTAATTCCTCTTTCTTTTTTTCTATGAGTTCCTCAAATTCCTCAGGGGAGATCCTGTCCTTAATTCTTTCATATTCCCTCTTCAATTCTTCCTTCATTTGGGTCCCTCACTTGATTAATAATATCACGCCCCGTCTATAAAAGACTTGGTGAGCTCCTGGAAACTAATAAGTTATTACTATATATTTAAATCTTATTATCAAAGTATTTATAGGGCCGGGTGAAAATATAGATGTAAAATTCAGACGAGGTTTTCAGTATGAAGGCGAAAGACAGTTATCCAGTGAACATATGGGGACATCAGAAGGTTAAAGAGGCTCTAATTTTCACAGACTGCCCCATGGACCACTTGCTGGAACCTTTATGAACCCTTCAATTATTCTGCTAAAGGAGGATAGAAGATGTCTATGACTGTTTCTGAGAAGATACTTGCCAGGGCTTCAGGTAAGGATAGGGTGGAAGCCGGTGAAATAGTTATGGCGGATATAGATGTTGCGATGACCCATGACCTCACAGGTCCCCTGTCGGTTGAGTCCTTCAGGGCCATAGGTGAGGATAGGGTCTGGGACCCTGAAAAAATCGTTGTGATATTCGATCACCAGGTCCCTGCAGACTCCATTGAAGCCGCCCAGAACCACATGATAATGAGGGACTTCGTAGAGGAGCAGGGAATACGGAACTTCTATGATGTCCGTGAAGGCGTCTGCCACCAGGTGCTCCCTGAGAAGGGCCATGTTGTGCCCGGTGAGGTCGTGGTGGGTACAGACTCCCACACCTGCACCCATGGGGCCCTCGGAGCCTTCGCAACAGGTATAGGTTCAACAGATATGGCCATGGTATTTGCAACGGGAAAACTTTGGTTCAGGGTCCCTGAAACCCTGAGATTTGATGTGAGGGGAAAACTCAGGGAGCACGTCTATGCAAAGGACGTCATACTGAACATAATAGGGAGGGTTGGTGCCGATGGCGCAACCTACATGGCCTGTGAATTTGCAGGTGAAACCGTTGCAGAAATGAGTGTATTCGACCGTATGGTCCTCTCAAATATGGCAATAGAGATGGGTGGTAAGACAGGAATCGTGGAACCTGACGAAAAAACCCTGAACTATGTCAGGAGGAGGTCAGGTAAACCCTGGAGGGTCTTCAAAACCGACCCTGACGCTCCATCCCTCAGTGTCATGGAGGTCGACGTGAGTGACCTTGAACCCCAGGTCGCCTGTCCACACAATGTGGACAATGTGAAACCCGTCACCGAGGTGGAGGGGACAGAGATAGACCAGGTCTTCCTTGGTTCATGCACAAATGGAAGGCTCAGTGACCTCAGGGACGCTGCCGCCATACTGAAGAACCGGAAGGTCTCAGACAGTGTCAGGATGCTCGTCATACCTGCCTCCAGGGAGGTCTACCGCAGGGCCCTTGACGAGGGCCTGATTGAGATATTCGTGGATGCAGGAGCCCTGGTATGCAACCCCTGCTGCGGCCCCTGCCTCGGAGGACACGTTGGACTGGTCGGACCAGGGGAGGTGAGCCTCTCAACCTCAAACAGGAACTTCAGGGGGAGGCAGGGAAGCCCCGAAGCAGAGGTCTACCTCTCCTCAGCAGCCGTGGCAGCAGCATCTGCAGTGAAGGGCAGCATAACCCACCCTGGGAGTCTGAAGTAGAGGTGATGGTAATGAAAGGAAAGGTTTGGAAGTTCCCGGACGACGTGGACACTGACATAATCATACCCGGAAGGTACCTTGTAATGAGGGACCCTGAGAAGCTGAGGGAACACGTGATGGAGGGTCTGGACCCTGAATTCCCGTCAAAGGTGAAACCCGGTGACTTCATCGTCGCCGGAAAAAACTTCGGGTGCGGTTCATCCAGGGAGCACGCCCCCCTGGCCCTGAAGGGTGCCGGGATAGCCGCGGTAATCGCAGAGTCCTTTGCAAGGATATTCTACAGGAACGCCATAAACGTTGGAATACCCCTCCTTGAGGCCCCGGGGATAACAGAGAAACTCAATGAGGGTGATGAGATAGAGGTGGACCTCGATAGGGGTGTTATAATAAGGGGGGATGATGAATTCCCCTTCAAGAAACTACCGGACTTCATGGTTGAGATACTCGAGAAGGGTGGCCTTATACCCTACCTCAAGAAAAAGGGAGACTTTAAAGGGTGAAATCAATGAAGATAGCAGTCATACCCGGTGATGGAATCGGAGTGGAGGTGATGGAGGCAGCCCTCCACATCCTGAACACCCTTGACCTTGACCTTGAATTCATACATGCAGATGCCGGTGATGCCTGCCTTAAAAGGACAGGGGCGGCACTGCCAGAGGAGACCCTTGAAGCCGTGGGTGAAGCCAGGGCAACCCTCTTCGGGGCGGCGGGTGAAAGCGCAGCTGACGTTATAGTCCGTCTGAGGCGTGAATTTGATCTTTTTGCGAATTTGAGACCGGTCAAGTCCCTGCCAGGTGTCCCCTGCCTCTACCCGGACCTTGACTTTGTTATTGTGCGGGAGAACACCGAGGACCTCTATGTCGGTGACGAGGAATACACCCCCGATGGCGCCGTTGCAAAAAGAATCATAACAAGAACCGCCTCCAGGAGAATCAGCCAATTCGCCTTCCAGTACGCCCAGAAAGAGGGCATGCAAAAGGTAACAGCAGTCCACAAGGCCAACGTGCTCAAAAAAACCGACGGAATCTTCAGAGACGAATTCTATAAAGTGGCATCAGAATACCCCCAGATGGAGGCCAATGACTACTACGTTGACGCCACAGCAATGTACCTCATAACCCAGCCCCAGGAATTCCAGACCATCGTCACAACCAACCTATTCGGAGACATACTATCAGACGAAGCCGCAGGACTCATCGGAGGACTCGGACTCGCACCATCAGCAAACATAGGAGAAAAAAACGCACTATTCGAACCAGTGCACGGATCAGCACCCCAAATCGCAGGAAAAAACATAGCCAACCCCACAGCCATGATACTAACAACCACACTAATGCTAAAACACCTCAACAAAAAACAAGAAGCCCAAAAAATAGAAAAAGCACTCCAAAAAACCCTTGCAGAGGGTCTTGTGACACCGGACCTCGGTGGGAAGCTTGGCACCATGGAGATGGCTGCCGAGATAGCCAGACACCTGGAGGATTGATATTCATGCGTACAGAGGACGTCAGGAGAGACATACCCCTCCTCAGGGATCATGTCTACCTCGACGCTGCCAGCACAACCCCCACTCCACTCCCGGTTGTCAGGGCCATGACAGAATACTTTAAGGAATACAATGCCAACACCGGGAGGGGGGCCTACTCCCTGGTGCTAAGGGCCACCAGGAAACTCCAGGAGGCCAGGGAGAAGGTGGCTGGGTTCATAAACGCCTCCAGTGATGAGATAGTATTCACCAAGAACACCTCTGAGGCCATCAACATCGTGGCGGGGGGACTCAGGTTCAGGAAGGGGGACTCAGTTGTTGTGCCAAACATCGAACACCACTCCAACTTCCTCCCCTGGCTGAGGCTCCGTGAGAGGGGAGTTGATGTGAGGGTGGTGAAGGCAGATGAAGGGGGAGTGGTGGACCCCGGCAGAATAGAGGACGCCGTTGATGAGACCACAAGGCTCGTCACCGTGACCCACATCTCCAATGCCCTCGGTACGGTGCAGGACGTGAAGGAGATAGGGAGGATAGCCCATGACGTGGGGGCCCTCTACCTGGTTGATGCCGCCCAGTCGATAGGCCACATGGAGGTTGATGTGAGGGCCATTGGGGCTGACTTCGCAGCATTCCCTGGACACAAGGGGACCCTGGGACCTGTTGGCACGGGATTCCTCTACTGCAGCACTGATGTCCAGGGAGAACTTGAACCCCTGATGCTGGGGGGAGGTACGGTGCTTGATGTCTCAGAGGACGGATATGTGCTCGAGGACTTCCCGGCGAAGTTTGAGGCCGGCACCCTCAACATTGCAGGATTCATAGGCCTCGGTGCCTCAATAGACTACATGAACAGGATAGGAATCAGGAGGATCCAGAAACATGGCATGAAGATGACAGAGGAACTCCACGCTACCGTTTCATCCATCGATGGTATTGAATGCTATGGTGACCCCCAAAATATTTATGGTATCCTCTCCTTCAACATAAATAACATGGACCCCCACGACGTTGCAAAGATTCTTGACGAAACCGCCGGGATCTGTGTTAGAAGTGGTCACCACTGCGCTATACCTGCAATGAAGCACCTGGCGCTCCATGAAACCGGCGGCACCGTCAGGGCATCCATACACTACTACAACACATCAGAGGAAATCCAGCTCCTCGGAGAGACCCTCGAGGAAATAGCAGGGATGGGGTGATTTAATGAATAAGGCACAGGCAATAGCATTACTGATAGTGATAATAATGGTCCTGAGTACCATTGCAGGTGCACTTGTACTCTAAATGGAGGTATTGAATGAAAAAAGTCAGGATAGGGGCTGTTGTAGCTGAGTTTAACTATGACATAACCCATATGATGCTGGAACTTGCAAAGGAACATGCCAGATTCCTTGATGCAGAGATAACCAGGGTGATTGCTGTACCCGGCGTGTTTGACATGCCACTTGCAGTGAAGAAACTCCTTCTGGAAGATGAGATAGACGCCGTGATAACCCTAGGGGCGGTCATCGAGGGAGCCACCGACCATGACCAGATAGTCGTGCAGCACGCCTCACGTAAAATAGCCGACCTGGCCCTTGATTATGACAAGCCCGTGGCCCTCGGAATATCAGGACCCGGAATGACGAGGCTCGAGGCCCACCAGCGCGTTGACTACGCCAAGAGGGCTGTTGAGGCAGCTGTTAAAATGTACAGAAGACTTAAAGAGGATATTTAGTTTCCGGGGAGCTTCCATGGAAATACTCAGGCCATCTGACCTGAAGGAGAGGTTCCAGGACCCCTGGATCTCACCATACCGGAAGGTCCTCACAATGGTGGACAGGGACATGGTTGAGATCCTGGAGTACCACCCCTGCGTTTCAGGGTCAGAGTGGATGATATACCAGTACCAGAGATCCAGCAGACTCATAGAGAGGGCCCGGAGAGACGGTAACAGGCACAGCTACCTTGCACGTACAGGTAAAGCTCCTATAGAACTCCAGGCCAGCCTTAACGCCGCTGGAATAGAGGAGGTGGCGGTTGAGGGTGATGAGGTCCGTGTTGTGCATGCAGGCCTTGCAGGTGCAGGTGTCGGCGCCGCCATGTGCCGGGGCATGGCTGAGGGTGTTAAGAGGATAGAACTCTACGAGGTCGGTGGTGGTTCAAAGCCGGGCCGGGCCGCTGTTATAACCCCCCGCCTTGAGAAGGTTGTTATCGGGATAGATGACACAGACACGCCAGAGAGCGGGGCCACCTGGACCCTTGCAAACAATATAGGACTGGAGGCCAGAAAACAGGGTTTTGAGTACATCGACCATGTCACGGTACAGCTCTACCCCCACAACCCACACAAGACACAGAACTGTGTGTCGGTTGCCCTTGCATTTGCAGTCAGACCCGGTGAAGCAGATAAACTGGTTGCCCTGGTAAGGGACCTCCTCAGGGATAACACCCTCTCAGATAAGACAGCCATGGCAGTCCTGAGGGGTATAGTGGTGCCTGAAAAACTGAGGGAGTACTCTGCAAAATCCAAGAGGACCCTCATGGAAGTGGAGGAAGCCGAAGGGGTTGCCAGGGAACTTGGCGTGGAGCTAATCGAGGTTACCGGTTCTCAGGGCAAGATAGGGGCCCTTGCAGCCCTTGGACTCTACGATGATCCGGAGGAGGCCGCCAGGGTCTACTACTAGTACGGAATAAATCCATGCTACTTATGGGGCTCTTCAGAGGCATCCAGGTGGGCTAGGGAACTCAGACCACCTGATCAGAGCCATACATTCAGGAACCTGCCCTCAGAGGATTTAGCAAAGCGCATATCATCCATGGCCCCGCTCCGGACCTCAATTTTTATTACATGAGCTCCCCAGTAAATCCTGTGATCGGTGTCCTTGCCCCTGAATATTATCCTGCCCGCGGCAACACCATCCACGTAAACTGTGTAGGTCCCATTCTCCATTGCCCCTGTGGTGCGGGCAACCATCCTGTCATCCAGATAGACCCGGACCTCTGCCCCCGGTGAATCATCATCCTGGATTATGATGCCATTGTAGACCGTCAGATTTGAGTCTGAGATGTTTCTCAGTGCATAGACATTGCTGAACACCTTGCGGAGGTTCCCGTCCTGGATAACATCACCCACATTGAGCCCCAGGGCGTTCCTTGCCCCGGATGGTACCCTCATTATGTTGGTTTCGCCTTCCCGTGTCCTGTTAAGTGTATAGGCCTCTCCGGCCAGGAATATGCGGTCGCCGTAATTGAGGTCAAGGGTGTTTATGGCCTCCTCAGGAATTCTTATTGAATTATTTTCATTTTCAAGGGCACTGTCAACTCTGTAGGGTCCCCTGACATCGAATGTCCTGTTTTCATTGCTCTTCTTCCATATTATAAGGTTTCCAGATGTTGGCTCAATGGATATTTTCCCGTCGTCCACCTCCACGGCTCCAAGGAGGGTTGATATCATTGCAATGAGTATGAGGGCAGATATGAGTATGGGGAAGTGCATGTAGATGAAGGACCTCACTGTCTGAAGCTTACCTGCTGAACGCCTGAAAACATAGATGGATCTCCTGATGAGCCTTAAAAAATAGTAGACCGCCATTATAAATCCTGTGAGGGATATTATGACACCCAGGACTGCTGGTATGGCCCTTATGAAAAATATGCTGAAGACCCCAAGGGTTGTGAGTGATAGACCAAGGATGCACATCCTTATTGATTTCCCCATGGAATCCATCATGGTTATTCTGCCGTACTCCAGGGCCCTGTCAACTATTGTCCTAACAACCTCGTTGGCGACGACATTGAGATCCTTCAGGCTCGCCATGTCATGGTGTATGCTCCCGATATCCACCTCCCTCACGGTGAGGCCCAGGACATCGGCGTCCAGTACTATGCCAACATCAACCCCGTAGTCCTCCTCAAATTTCATCTTCTCAAGGGCCGATCTTTTAGCTGCGAACTGTCCGCTCAGGGGCTGTTCAAATTTTATCTCAGGGAAGAAGAACTTAAGAAGGGGTTTGGCTGTTAACTCAGTAACCCTCCCGGCCTTTCTTCTGAATCTGGTCTTTGTGAGGTCGGCCCTCCCCGTTATTATGGGTTTTATCATCCTTTCAATCTTCTCTGTTGTCATGTTCTCAAGGTCAGCGTCGACAAAGACCACTATGTCGCCCCGGGAATGCTTGAAACCTGTTTTTAGGGCTGCCCCCTTTCCGCGGTTGCTTGTATGCCTTATAACAGTGGCGCCTGCATCCTCTGCAGCACCAGCAGTATTATCTGTGGATCCATCATCCACAACGATAACCTCGTCCACCATATCTGATTTTCTGGCTGCTTCAATTACACTTCCAACTGTTTTTTCCTCGTTTAATGCAGGTATAACCACCGATACAGTGTGGCTTTTATCCTTCACTGCTCTGAAAGCGCATAGAAAGAACACAACCATGAGAATGAGCCATGACATCAGTACACCTTCTGATACTCTGTAACTCTCTATTGGTAGAATCCCCTTATATACTGTTATGAAGACCTGTAAATGGTCCCTGCGGGAGGTGCCATCTATTAAATATGACCTCCGATAGATTCTCTATATATAAAGTTAAAGGTGAATCTCCAGATGAAGCCCAGAGTGATGATACTCCTTGGAAGTGCATCTGATTTCAGGATAGCCGAAAAGGCAATGGAAATCTTTGAGGAACTCAGGATACCCTATGACCTGAGGGTTGCCTCAGCCCACAGGACACATGAAAAGGTAAAGGCAATAGTCTCAGAGGCCGTGAAGGCGGGTGTTGAGGTATTCATAGGAATAGCAGGGTTATCAGCCCATCTTCCAGGCATGATATCTGCAAACACCCACAGACCCGTCATAGGGGTCCCTGTTGACGTTAAACTTGGAGGGCTCGACGCCCTCTTTGCATGTTCACAGATGCCCTTCCCTGCCCCCGTCGCCACTGTGGGGGTAGACAGGGGAGAAAACGCCGCAATACTCGCTGCCCAGATAATAGGGATAGGAGATCCCGGGGTAAGGGAAAGGGTTGCAGATCTAAGGAGAGGTTTCTATGAACGCGTGCGGAGAGATGAATGTCAGGTGCTCAACAGCATAGAGGGGTCCTACTATGCACCCCTGGAGGTTGAAATGCCTCCCATGGGTGATAAGGTCCCGTCAGATTCCCAGGATGACCCCATGGTATCTGTGATACCTGGCAGCTACTCTGACATGAAGATAGCCAAGAAGACCACCATGTTCCTCGAAAGGATGGGTATAAGCTATGATCTGAACGTCATATCACCCATAAGGTACCCTGAAAGATTTGAGAGGTACCTTGAGAAGATGGAGAACGTGAAGCTCTTCATAGCCATAAGCGGCCTCTCTGCACATGTTACGGGTGCTGTTGTTGCCCTCAGCGACAGGCCGGTGATAGGGGTTCCCTGCCCCCTCAAGATGAACGGCTGGGACTCACTCCTCTCAATGATCAACATGCCGCCGGGTGTACCTGTTGGAACGGTGGGGGTAGGTAACGGTGGTAACGCCGCAATACTGGCTGCTGAAATGCTTGGAATATACGATGAAAAGATAGAATCGAGGATAAAGAGGATAAAGAGCCGTTCCGTTAAGTTCTAAATATGAAAAATGGAGATCAGGATAAAGAGCCGTTCCATAACTTCTGATGGTGATTGAATGAGAAACTTTCTTGATAAAATCGGCGAGGAGGCCCTGGTGGTTGAGGATGAGGTATCAACCAGTTTCGAGGCTGCCAGCATACTCAGAGAGCATCCAAGGGACCTTGTTATACTCAAAAACCTGAAGGAATCCGATATACCCGTCATATCAGGGCTCTGCAATACCCGGGAGAAGATAGCCCTCTCCCTGAACTGCAGGGTCCATGAGATAACCCACAGGATCGTTGAGGCCATGGAAAACCCCACCCCAATCAGTAGCGTGGGGGGACTGGATGGTTACAGATCAGGGAGGGCTGACCTCTCAGAGCTCCCCATCCTCAGGCACTACAGGAGGGATGGTGGACCCTACATAACTGCAGGGGTCATATTTGCCAGGGACCCTGATACAGGGGTGAGGAACGCCTCAATTCACAGGATGATGGTCATCGGTGATGACAGGCTGGCTGTCCGCATAGTACCCAGGCACCTCTACACCTACCTCCAGAAGGCTGAGGAGAGGGGTGAGGACCTTGAAATAGCCATAGCCATAGGTATGGACCCTGCAACGCTCCTTGCCACCACCACCTCCATACCCATCGATGCAGATGAGATGGAGGTGGCGAACACCTTCCATGAAGGTGAACTGGAACTTGTCAGATGTGAGGGAGTCGACATGGAGGTCCCCCCTGCAGAGATAATCCTTGAGGGACGTATACTCTGTGGTGTGAGGGAGAGGGAGGGCCCCTTTGTTGATCTGACAGACACCTATGATGTTGTAAGGGATGAACCTGTTATCTCCCTTGAAAGGATGCATATCAGGAAGGATGCAATGTACCACGCCATTCTGCCAGCCGGCTTTGAGCACCGTCTCCTTCAGGGTCTCCCCCAGGAGCCAAGGATATACAGGGCCGTTAAGAATACAGTCCCCACTGTAAGGAACGTTGTTCTGACGGAGGGTGGGTGCTGCTGGCTCCACGCCGCTGTATCAATTAAAAAACAGACTGAAGGTGATGGTAAGAACGTTATAATGGCTGCCCTTGCAGCACACCCCTCCCTGAAGCATGTCGTGGTTGTGGATGAGGATATAGACGTCCTTGACCCTGAGGAAATTGAATATGCCATTGCAACCAGGGTTAAGGGTGATGATGACATCCTCATAGTTCCAGGGGCCAGGGGTTCATCCCTTGATCCTGCAGCACTGCCTGATGGCACCACCACCAAGGTTGGTGTCGATGCAACCGCGCCCCTTGCTTCAGCTGAAAAATTCCAGAGGGTCAGCAGGTCAGAGTAACCGGGGCCTCAACCCCCTTTTCCTTAAGCTATAAATCCATGGTTAAACATCATCATTCGCTTGAATCTTAATTCAGTCAGTAACAACATCAATTTTGGAGTTGCAGGATCTGCATCTGCCATCAGCGAGTCCAGAGGTATCTGTGATGTAGCCGTTCCTCCTTATAACCACCTCCCCGCAGGACGGACAGTAGGTGTTCTCTGCATCGGTGCCTGGCAGGTTACCGACATAGACGTACTTCATTCCAGCCTCAAGTGCCAGGTCCCTCGCCCTCATAAGCCTGTCAGTTCCTGTGGGTGGCACGTCCTGCATCCTGTAATGTGGGAAGAACCGCGTGAAGTGCAGCGGGACCCTAACTCCGACCTCAGAGACCATGAAGTTTATGAGGGCCATTATATCATCATCTGAGTCATTGTATCCTGGTATGAGGAGGTTTGTTACCTCAATGTGGATACCCATATCATGCATCCTTATGATGTTCTCAAGCACTGGCCCGGGTTTTGCATCACAGAGTTCCCTGTAGAAGGTCTCTGACATTCCCTTGAGGTCAACGTTTGCAGCGTCCAGGAGGGGGCCCAGTATGTCAAGCGCCTCCCTGCTCATGTACCCATTAGTCACATAGACCGTCGAGAGACCCTCGGCCCTTGCAAGTTCCGCTGAGTCAAGGGTGTATTCAAGCCACATGGTGGGTTCATTGTAGGTCCAGGCTATGGACCTGCAGCTGGCGCTGAGGGCATTTTCAACTGCCTCCTCCGGTGAAATGTATCTTGTGGGGAATTCGTCTATCCTGGCCTGGGATATGCTCCAGTTCTGACAGTACCTGCACCTGAAGTTACAGCCCACACTTCCAAGTGAATATGCAAGGGTCCCTGGATGGAAGTGAAAGAGAGGTTTCTTCTCTATGGGGTCAACGGCTGCCGATGACACCTCCCCATAGGTGAGTGAGTATATCCTGCCGTCCCTGTTCTCACGGGTGAGACAGTAGCCCCTCCCACCTTCAGGTATCAGGCACTTCCTGTTACATACCAGGCACCTGAGCCTGTCATCGACCCCTTCATAAAGTATGGCTTCCTTCCTCATGGCATACCCCCTAGCCGGGGCTGAGATGTTCATAGCCCCTCACATGAAGTTTATATGTAACTCCATCCTTATCAACCATTTCAATTCCACCTCCAACGGTGACCTCACCGATTACATGGAGCTCCATCATGTCAGAGAGTTCTTCCATCCCGGTGGGTGGTGCTGTGAATACCAGTTCAAAGTCCTCTCCATAGTATAGGGCGAGTTCCAGTGGGTCCCTGCCGAGAATGGATGCAATTTCAGGGACCTCCCTGCCCAGGGGCAGCCTATCCTCATATATCCTCATGCCTGTCCCGCTTGCATCCATGAGCTCCCCGAGCTCACTTACAAGGCCATCGGTTATGTCGGTGGCCGAGGATACCAGACCTGATTCTGCAAGGATGAGTCCCTCCTCTATGCGGGCCACCGGTCTGAGGGATCTCTCAACCGCATTTTCAAAGCCCCCTGTATCTCTACCCGAAAGGATGAGTTCTGTCCCTGCTGCACCAACTCCCAGGGGTCCCGTGACAGCCACGAGGTCCCCTGGCCTGGCCCCGGACTTCATGAGGACCATGTCCTTTTCAGCCCGCCCGATGGCTGTTCCTGAGAGTATTATCTCATCGGCCTCGTTTGTGTCCCCTCCGATGAGTGGAGCCTGGTAGTGGCAGCATGCCTCTATCACGCCATCCATGAGGGAGTCAAAGAATTCCAGTTCAAGGTCGGGTAGGGCCACCGAAAGGATGAATCCTTCAGGTCTAGAGCCCATTGCAGCAAGGTCGCTCATGTTAACAGTGACTGTCTTCCAGCCCATGTCCCGTGGCCTTTCAGGGTCAGGGAAGTGTCTGGTCTCAAGGAGGAGGTCAGAGGTTAGTACCAGGAACTCTTCCCCTGCATCAATGAGGGCTGCGTCGTCCCCGAGGCCCATGACCTCTGATGATCCGAAAACTGATCTTGCTCTGGATATTATCCTGGATATGAGCTTTTTTTCTCCAAGGGAGGATATTCTATCATGCATTTTATCAAAAATAGTTGGATGGGAACAGTTAAATTGCTGATTTAACCCTGTCCCTGATTATCTCGGCTATCCTTGGATCAGCGCCGAGGGGTTCCGTATAGACTATCTCACCATCGAATTCAAATTCTTCATGCTCATGTTCGTGTTCATGGTGATGGTGGCCTTCGGCACCGTTGTCAAGGCCGAGTATGTGGGGTATGTCATGTTTGGTGTGCACTCCATGGGCCAGGAAAACCGGTGTGACGATGATCTTCTCAACACCCATGGCTGCAAGTTCATTTATTGCCTCGGGTATTGATGGTCTTGACATGTTCATGAAGCCCACTGCAACGGGGTGGTCGGCCTCCTGTCGGTAGATGTCAGCTATGCCGTTTATAACCTCCTCACCGTAGGGGAGGCGGCTGCCGTGCCCCACCAGCAGAACGCCTATCTTAGGTTTTTGGTTTGAATTTGAATCCATAGGATATCACTCCATCCTCGCCCTCTTCTCTAACCTTCCTGAATACCATCTCGACCTCATCACCTATTTCTATTGAATCAGGGTCGCAGTCAACTATCTGGCTTGTTACCCTTGCACCCTCCTCCAGTTCAACTATGGCCACCACGTAGGGGGCTATGTCCTTGAACTCGTCGGTGGGGGTGTTTATGACGGAGTAACTGTGTATCCTTCCCTTCCCGCTGAACTTCAATTCCTCGAGTTTGCCCTTGCGTCTGCATTCCGGGCATATTATCCTGCTGGGGAAGAAAACATTCCCGCACTGAAGACATTTTGATCCTGTAAGATTGTAGCGCTGGGGTATATGGCGCCATGTCCTGACGGTTTCTGTCATCATGTAACCTCCATACAGTAATCACTTTTCATTATCTATCTTGGTTCATTATAATTAAATCATACGGTCATCTGATATTTAAATCACTGCCTCCCTGAGGGAATAATAAAGATCCCTCTTGCTCGCAGCTACTTTTTAATGTGTTATGGGCGTCCTTTAGTCCTAAAATGGGTCCATATTCATTTTCTCCAGCACAAAGAATTAATAATACTTTATTAATATTTAGGTAATATTTTTATATCTGTAATACTTAATTTTCATTTGGTGATATTATGGATGATTGTGGATACGTCATGGCAGGTGCATCCCTACTGCTGATGATACCCGTAATCATAATCACGGCCATGATTCTGAGTCTCGGTGAAGCACACAGTGACATGAACATGGAGAGAAAACTTTCAGCCTGTGTAGAGGGTGCTGCATGGGACATCAGGGACAACGTCCCCATCATAACAATGGATGTGCTCAATGAAACCGCAGGGGAGGCCATCAATGGGACCCTTCCCTCAGATGATGTCAGGGATCTGGTCAGGGAGAGAGTGCAGGAGCGTATTGACCGTCTATGCAGAAGCCACAGGAACGTCAATGCAAGCTGCAGGGTGAATTCGGTTGAAGGAACAGAGGCCCCCTTTCAGGTTGAGGTCAACTCAACACTTGAAATACGGGCAGGGAACATTGAACACGCTGAGAACCTTTCTGTGAGGGTCACGGTTGATGGACTCCCGGATCCGCTGCCCTTCAGGGTCCTCGGGAGGCTTGAACACAGTAACACCACAATAGAATATGGTGATGCCCTCGCAGAGTATCTTAACTCCAGTGGCGTGGATGGTGGAGCCTACATCAATGCAAAGGGGCCCCTCATTATAAGAAGATGCCCCTACGAACCCTACACCTCCCATGGATCTGAGGGGGTCCATGCCTGCATCCTCAATGGATACTACCATGAAAGCAGGGATGGTGCCTGTTACCTCTGCAGACTGGAGGGAAAAACATCCTGCCCACACATGGGGCTTGAAACATTCATAATCCCGTCGAAGGAATTAGGAGAGGCCCCGGTATCCATTGACCACGTCCTCTTTAATGAAAAATACACTGGCGAAGCACTGAACATCTCAGGATTCATCATTTACCTGGACGCAGGTCACATGACAAAGTACGGGGTGAGAAGACAATGATAACCCCGGCCAGCCCTCTGCCCTCGCCAGAGTACGGATGGGGAAACCATGATACTGTCAACTGACTTTCTGCTTTCACTGATCATAGTGGCCCTTATCCTGGGAACATCTGCAGAACTTGTGGACATGCAGGAGAGTCGCCTCAGCGAGGAGTTCCGGGAGGGTCACGTGAATCAGAAAGCCGCTGCTGCAGCTGATATCCTGGTAAACACTCCAGGGGATCCGCCCAGCTGGGAAAAAATTCCTGTAAGCGCCTGTAAATCCCCTGGACTTGCAGTGCCCGGTGAGAGGGGAACGATATCCTATGAAAAGTTCAGGAAACTACAGAGCAGGCCGGAACTCCTTGGCAGGGCCTTCCAGGGTATGAGGGTGCAGCTTGTCCTGAGACCCATCAACTCCAGCATCAGGCCCCTGGTCGCAGGTGAAAACATCAGCGGGGATGAGATCTCAGTGATGAGAATACCCGTTAACTGCAACTTCCTCTCAGGCCATGTAATAAAACTCCAGAAGGCTGTCTGTCCCTGCGGACACCCGGAGAACTGGACCTGCATGAATTTTAGATTTAACAGTTCACTGGACTACTATCTGATCTCTGACAGCCCGGAGGGCTCATGGATGCTGGATACAGGGAACAGCCACATTGATGAGGTGGATCTCATATATGGGAGTGTTAAACTCAATCTGACCGGTGAGGGCGTGGCATGGCTGCACGTACATGGAGGTGGGTGGGTGTCCGTTGTGGCCCTTCCCCGCGGCAGCAGGGATTATCTCATGTCACCAGACTACTTCCGGGTCCAGCCATGCGTCCTTGAGGTCATAACAGCTCCCTTCTGATCAGAGACCCATGATTGTTATAATGGCTATGACCAGGCAAGTGTTTGCCACCGGATCCGTCATGCTCGTTGAGAGGGGGATCACGATGTTATCAGGGTCAAGTCTGAGTCTGTATGATGCCGAGCTGAGATAGAAGCCCACAAGAAGGAGGAATGGTGTGAGCATGTACCCGGCCATGGAACTTATGAGAACCATACTGAAGGGGCCCAGGGACCCTATGCCAAGGAAATCACTTACAAGGTGGGCCAGAAGCCCTATGGTAGGGTATATGAGGAGGGACAGTACAGCTATTATCCCAAAGTTCCTCAGGGCCTCCCCGTGGGGTCTCAGGGATGCTGGAATTATACCTGAGTGAAGCCCTGAGGAGAGCCTTGCACCAAGTATACTCACCAGGTCCCCGCTTTCACCTGAAAATAGAGGTACAAGTGCCAGTATTGCCGGGTTGTCCAGTATAAATGACAGTTTACTGTTCAGAACTGTACCTGCAGTTGTTCCGAGGGCCGAACATATGAGGAGGACAGGTACACTCTGCCTGATAATCTTCCTGAGATCGTATCTCCCCCTGAAGCCGGCTATGAGTCCGGCTGCACCTATCAAAAGGAATATGGCAAAGAGTATCCATTCAAAAAATCCGTTCCTGACCATCTCAAGGACTGCGAGGGCTGCAAATATTGATGGTAGGGTGAAAAGATCTCCTGAAGCTGCAATCAGGGGTGTGGTGACATTATCCGGGTCCCATCCATTTTCATAGCTCTTAAGGGATATGAGGACCGTTGCAGGGAGCAGAAAAGCCCCTGATATTATACCCCCGATGACCGAGATAACCGTGAAGTCCATTATCCCCATGCTCTCAAAGCCAAAGAGCTGGCAGAAGATCCATGCCATGAAGCCCAGAAAGAGCGACATGACCACCGTCAGTATGATGGTCCCCTCAATGTTATCTGCAAGGACATCTGATCTTCGCAGTTCAGGTGAGAGCACACCGATATGGAGGCCAGATCCAAGGCGTGAGCCCAGGGCTCCGAAGATGTTACCCCTCATACCTATGGCCCCGGGTATGAGAACAAGGAGACCCGGGTATGATTCAAGCATTGGGGACATCTTACCCAGGAATATGCCGGCTATAAGGTCCCCGATTGCACAGATGAAAAGGGCCACGAAGCTTTCTCCGAGAATCCTCCTGGAATCCCTGAAAAAGCTGCCAAACTTTCTTGATAGGTTAAATGCCCTTACCCATCCCCTTGAGGCTGCTATGGAGATGTTCACGGTGAATGTTAGCAGGGACTGAAGCAGGATCCGAGTCATCCTCAGCAATCTTTCTCTTCTCTTCATGAATATCACCTGCTAACATTTCCATCATCCCGTCACTATTCTATACTGCAGCCAATATCCTCAAGGGTCATCTCATTCTTTGCCAGTGCAAAGAGTAGCTCTGCTCCCGCCTCGTTTCCCTTGGCAATGAGTGTATCCTTCTCTGCCAGCACCGTGTTCCTGTCGGGTCCATAGATCCAGGACTCACCTCTCCTGATGGCTATAACCCTCATACCAGTCCTGGTTGCAAGGAGAAGATCCCCCAGGGATTTCCCTGCGAGCTCGGATCCCTCCTCAATGGTGACCCTGACGATGATCTCGTCGGACTCCTCCATGACCATCTTGAAGACCGGATGGGGCTTTATTCCCTTGAGCACCAGGTCGGCGATGTCCTTGGCCGAGTTTGCAATGCTCTCAGCAGCTTCACCCACCTCAAGAAGGGCTGTAAGCTCCTCAGCGTCCTCAACAGACCTTGCTGCAAGAAGAGACTCCTTCTTTATCTCATAGTTGAGTCTGTTAACCTTGTTCTCAAGTTTTATGACTTCTTCAGCTGCATCCCTGCTGTTGAATAGCAGTGCCGAGTATGCAAGATCCACCATGAGCTCCGAAAGGTTCTTCATCTCAATGAGGATATCCTTAACACTCTTAGACAACTTTCATCCTCCTGGGCTGGTGGGTTGATATTGGATAAATTAAAATAAATATGTTGCTGTGAGGGACGCGGGTGCTCATGAAGATCATCCAAAATCAGGTGCCATTGAGATCTTCAGGATACTCCTTTACAAATAAGTTGGAAATGCCTGAACTGCATTACTTAAAGTGATCATCCCCTCATCAGGCACTCTCTACGGAGTTTCAGGAGCTCCCTCTTTTTGTCCGTGAGATCATCTGGCCCTGAAATTATATCCCCCAGGCTCCTCTTCACGCATTCAACTGCGCTGTCTGTGTGTATCCATGTGCAGTCCTGACAGCTCCACACCCCCCGGTCCCTTATCCATCGCCCGCCTGTGGATCCCTCCGCACATGGGTAGAAGGGGCAGTAGCAGAATGCACAGTTCTGGCCTTCAAAGTGACAGGGATAGAACTCACAGTTTTCATCTGGACCCGAGGCTTTTCCCAGTGGATTTTCCTCGTAGAACTCCCTTGCAAGTTCATGGAGGGGTGTCTCCACCGCGTAGCCCCTTGGTGTTATCATCTGACCATCCCTTGTGTAGGTGGTTACGTTGCCCACCAGCACTATTGTTGACATGTCCACTAGGGACTCGTCAAGGGATTCAAGGTCCACTATCCTCACATCAGGGGCCCCATCCACGGTCCTTACTATGCCAACCGGTGTCTGAGGGGGCAGCAGAGACCTCAGTATTTCAACAGCCTCCCTGAAGGGCCTCTTCCTCCTCTTTCCCAGTGGATTGTAAAGGGCTATTATCATCCCGGACTCTGCGGCGGCCCTGACCTTTGCCATTATTTCAGATAGTGGTGTCAGGATGTCACTCAGACTTATAACCGCGAAGTCGTGAAGGGGTGCTCCCAGCTTTGATGCGGCGTAGTTAACCGCTGTGACACCGGGTATGACCTCAAATTCGATGCCTGAATATTTATCGAATATCTGGAAGAACACGTTGGCCATGCCGTAAACACCCGGGTCCCCTGAACTCACAAGTGCGACGTCAAGGCCCTCGCGGTGTTTTTCAATTGCAAGTTCCACCCTCTCAATCTCATCCCCCATACCACTCCTTATGACCTCCTTTCCATCAAGGAGGTCCTCTATCTGGCGGATATACCTCGCATACCCTATAACGACGTCAGAATCCTCCAGGGCCCTCAGGGCCCTTATGGTTATATCATCCCTTGCTGGTCCAATTCCTATTATCCTGATCATGAAGCCACCAACCGCCTAAGACTTGATTAAATCCCTCTAAGAAGGACACTGATCATGAAGCTGTCGCAAATGACAGACTCAGTAGATCCTTGTCACAGATAAAATCCTCAGGGTCTTCACATCGACCCAGACCCCCGAGGACCTTGTCTGTGCCCTTGCAGCTGCAATTACACTGAACTGTTCAGTTGGTCTTATCACTATCTGGCCCTTACCGGTCTGGTTTTCACGGTAACCTGTCGCCGTTATATTGATCTCAATCATCTCAAGGGAGGTATCCTGGGTGGTTGTTGCGTTGAGGGATTTTATGTTTATACCATCCAGTCCCGTCCTGGCTTTAAGGGCATCTGAAACGTCTGCATTGTTTATTATTCTGACCTCCTCGGGGCCTCCGGTAATCGTGGAGGTTATGTTTTTACCGGAATCAAGGAAGGATGAGATCGTGTCTATCTGCATCTCCAGGAGTTTTTCTATGTCCGGGGGCTTTGACGTTACAAGGGTGTATGAGCTTATAAGTCCCACCTCAAAGAAGGCCAGGAACATGATGAGGAAGAGGAAGAGTCTGATTATCCTTGGCAATGCATCACCTTTTTCTCTGTGATTAAACCCAAAGGGTAAATTAATATTTTGATAAAGAATATATGAACTCAATAAAATATTTTACTGCACACACATTTTAAAACTTTCTGAATTAGATGTTAAAAACCACCTTACAGGGCAGTGAAGGATTAAAATGAACGAGATAATCGGAAAATTTGCAAGGGAAGGGATCCTCATAGAGGATAACGCCTACTTCCGGCTCAGGGAAATGGATGATCCTGCAAGCGTGTCCTCAGAACTCATAGTTAAGATAAAGAGCAATGGTGGTAAATTCACTGTTTTAACCTCTGAAATGCTTGATGAATTCTTTGAAATAGATAACCCCGCGGAGATAAAGGCCAGGGGTCCTCTCATGGTCCCGGCGGAGAGGGACTTCGATTTTGAGGTGATAAGTGATACAAGTAACCGGTCCTACACCAGTGGTGAGATAGGGGACATGATCGCATACTTCAACAGCCGCTACAGCAGCCTGAAGAACCTTCTCAGTAAGCGCCCTGAACTGAAGGGCCATATTCCAATTGCTGACCTCCGGGGGGGAGAGGACGTCGTCAGCATCATCGGGATGGTCAATGATGTGAGGAACACCAAGAACAATCACAGGATTATTGAACTTGAGGATGATACCGGCGAAATCAGTGTTGTTGTGCACAACGAAAACCATAAGCTCTTTGAGAAGTCCGAGAAAATCGTGAGGGATGAGGTTGTGGGTGTCCATGGAACCAAGAAGGGAAGGTTCGTGGTTGCCTCCGAGATATTCCACCCTGGAGTCCCCAGGATACAGGAGAAGGAGATGGACTTCTCAGTTGCCTTCATATCAGACGTTCATATAGGAAGCCAGACCTTCCTTGAGGACGCCTTCATGAAATTTGTGAAATGGATAAACGGGGATTTCGGTTCAGAGGAGCAGCGAAGCCTTGCAGCGGATGTTAAGTACCTGGTGGTTGCGGGTGACATCGTTGATGGCATTGGAATCTACCCTGGACAGGAAAAGGAACTCCTTATAAGGGACATCCATGAACAGTATGAGGAGGCTGCAAGGCTGTTCGGTGATATAAGGAGCGACATAAAGATCGTTATGATCCCGGGAAACCACGACTCCTCAAGGATAGCGGAGCCCCAGCCAGCAATACCTGAGGAATACGCAAAGTCCCTCTACAGTATCAGGAACATAGAATTTCTCAGCAACCCATCCCTTGTGAGCCTTGACGGTGTGAGGACCCTCATATACCATGGCCGTAGCTTTGATGACATGGCCATGAGTGTCAACGGGCTCTCACATGAAAGGTCAGACCTCATAATGGAGGAACTCCTTGAGAAGAGGCACCTTGCACCGATATATGGTGAGAGAACACCGCTGGCATCTGAGATAGAGGACCACCTGGTCATCGATGAGGTCCCACACGTACTCCACACCGGCCATGTTCACATAAATGCCTACAAAAAGTACAAGGGAGTGCACCTCATAAATTCAGGGACCTTCCAGTCCCAGACAGAGTTCCAGAAGATCTACAACATCGTCCCAACCTGCGGCCAGGTCCCGGTGCTTAACAGGGGTGTGATGAAACTCCTTGAATTCAGCTGAATGTTATATACACCTGAACCCTGCAACTGTATGTTGATGTAATCCAAGGTGATAGACTTGAACCCGGTAAGAGAAGTCGTTGATGTTTCACTTCATATTTACAGGACCGGCCTTGTATCCGGCATAGGTGGAAATGTGAGTGCAAGAATGGGTGATAGGGTCTTCATAACCCCGACCATGGTCCCCCTGGGGGAGGTTTCACTCAGGAATGTCGTTGTGGTGGACCTCAATGGAGGGGTCATCAGGGGAGGGAGGCCATCATCTGAACTGGGACTCCACCTTGAGGTATACAGGGCACGGCCAGATGTGGGTGGAATAGTGCACACCCATTCGCCCCATGCGAGGGCTTTCTCCATTGCAGGAGTCCAGATTGAGAAGATGGAGGGATTCATGGGTCTCGGGAGGGGTTACATACCCATGGTCCCGTACCACCCGCCAGGTAGCAGAGAACTTGCAGCTGAATGTGGCAGGGTAATGGTTGATGAGGATGCTGCCATCCTGGAGAACCATGGAGTTGTATGTGCAGGTGAAGGTTTAAGGGACGCCCTTCTACTGGCGGAATTCATTGAGGAGTCTGCAAGGACCCAGTTCATAGCCGAGACCCTGAAATCCATGAAAAAATAATCAGCGCTTAAGTGCACAGCCAGAACCCTCAAAAAATCCGGAAAAAAGATATCATCACTTAAAAATAGTAAAACTATTTTTAACCTCTGGAAAACCCTGAAAAATTCAGAAACAGTTTTTTATTCCCTTATGGATTCAAGTTCGCTGAGTATCTCCCAGACCAGCGTCCTCGCATGTATGGGTATGTTGGGGTCGTTGCTTATCTCATCCAGTATGGATATAACTGTACTGGCCCTGACGGTGCTGTCCTCATCAGGGTTATTCAGAATTTCGTTTGATTCCTCTGCAGCTCTTCTAATGTTCCTGGGGACGCTGTTGTCTTCCATAATGTGCCTTAAAATTTCAGAAACGCGATTGAATGTTTCGTTACTCATATTGAGTCCTCCCTGCTGAATTCTTGAAGAATACAGAATAATGTTTATATTCAATCTGGTTTATATCATCTGGGTTAAAAAGCTTTTGGTGTCCCTGAAACTGCAAGTGCAGCTGTAACTCCAGAGGACTTTGTTTTTCTTATTACAAGTTTTGAATCCTTACCTGCACTGCTGAGGGCTGCTGCTTCACATACACTTCCCACACCAAACTTTTCATAGACGAAATCAGAAAATGAGAGAGTATTCTGGGATCTGAGTTCCTGGGGCCCTATGAATTCAAGGGGGACTCCTAGGAGCCTGGCAGCCTCCCTGATACCATCCTCATCCCTTTTCATGTAGCCTGTTGCAATGGCATCAAGCCGTTCGGGGGGTATCTTCAGCAGTTTCAGGGTTTCCCTGATGAGACCGATTACTCTATCTGATTCAACCCCCCTCCTTGTCCCTATCCCCATTGAAAGCTTGAGGGGTGCAAGCCTCATGACCCTTGAGTTGCAGTGGGCCCTCACAACCTCGTCCCCCTCCGGGACATAGGTGTAGGTTCTGCGCATATCATCATCAATCAGGGCCTCAAGGTCCCTGGAGGAGTGAAGTTCAACCCGGTGACCCTGGATAATTGAGGAGTTGAAGTGCCTGATAAGGTGGGGGTCAAGTATCCTGTAGAAGTACCTCGCTGCAAAGGTATCAATACCAACAAGGCCATTGACGTCTGTGGATGTTGTTATAACGGGATTAGCACCTATCAGACCTGCAAGTTTAATTGCAAAGTCATTGGCACCCCCCGCATGACCGGAAAGTAGACTTATAACATTTGACCCCTTTTCATCAACAACCAGAACCCCAGGGTCTGATAACTTGTTATTGATCAGTGGTGCTATCTTCCTCACCATTATACCTGCAGCCATTATACCCACTATGATGTCGCTTTCAGCGAAAACATTCCCCAGATCCATGTTCCGGTGTATGACTTCAACTGAAACAATGGTCGGATCCCGGAGGAGTTTCTCCCGCATCTCCCCTGCGAGTCTTCTGGCCCTCTCTGTTAGTGTGAGTATTGTAACTATCATGGTATCACCAGCATTACCCCTGCTGCAGCTGCCGTGAACAGTATCAGGGTCAGTGAACTCAGCTTCACGGCCTCAAGAAGTTTTTCATTGTCCAGTCCATCACAGGGATCCCCAAGGACGTACACGCCCGGCTTTTCCAGCTGAACAGAAAGGGCCCCTGCCGCTGCAGCCATGGTGAAACCTGAATTGGGGCTTGGAGTACGCCGGGCATCCCTCAAGAGAATCCTGAAGGATCCCCTCCAGTTCATACCGAGTAGGAGGGCTGCAGGGACCATCAGGACTCCGGTGATTCTTGATGGGATGTAGTTGAGTATATCATCCAGCCTTGCAGGGAACCACCCTATGTATCTGTTCTCGCTGTCAAGGTAGCCCACCATAGCATCAAGTGTATTGACCACCCGGTAGAGGAAGGCCCCTGGAAGGCCTAGGAGGATGAAATAGAAGATGGGGGCTGTCACTGAATCCGTGATGTTTTCTGTGAGTGTCTCAATCGCCGCTGAAGTTATCTGTTCATCTGAGAGGGAAGTGGTGTCCCTGCTGACGAGCATTGAAAGTTTCTTCCTGGCATCTTCAATGTCCTCCTTGAGGGATCCTCCAACATCCAGGGCAGATGTTACAAGCATCCTTATGGATATCACCGCTGAAAGTAAGATGGAGGATATGATGAGATTCAGGGGGTCTTGAAGATGGTTGATAAGGAACAGGGGGAGTGTGAAGGGCGCTGCAACTGCAATGGTGAGTATTATGCCGGATATACGGCTGTTTCCAAGGATGTTCCGCATCCATTCCACTGCTGACCCCATCCAGACCACCGGATGAAGCCGGTGTGGTGGTTCCCCAATGAGTAAGTCAAGGATTACAGCAAGCAGGAGGACTGAAACTTCATTCATGTACTCCTCTTTTAACTGTGCTCTGTTATATATCTGAGACATGTAATAATTTTTATCTATATATTCATGAAGGGAGATAGTTATAGCCGTGATAACATGTCCCAAGAAATGATCAAGAAATGGCTTGATGAAGAGGGGTTCCTCCGCATGGAGGTTCCTGACGAAAACGCCAGATTTCACTATGTTGTGAACTACCCTGAGGATCACGTTATCGATATAATCCAGCCCGCCGGAAAGGATGACATGATTCTCATAGCCTGCGCAACCAGTGTCAGTCCAGAGCACCAGGCAGGGATCCGGGCACTCAGCATGGAGAAGAGGACTGAGTTCATATGGAAGGTCAGATTCACGCTTAACCGGTTCGGGGTTGATTTCCAGCTCGACCATCCAGAAAACGTCCTTAACAGTTACCTCGTGACAGATGAAATATTCTTCGACGGCCTTTCAAAGGACAGATTGATTTCAAGTATAAAAAATGTCTTCAGGGCAAAACTTCAGGTCATGTGGATGATACAGGAACGTTTCGGTGAGGAAAGACCAGAACATGATAGCATGTATGTCTAGGGGAGGTCCGGTTCAACTGTAAGGACTCCCTGTAACCATTTTTCATATGTGGGGGATGGTTTTCAACTGTAAAATCATTTGGGTTTCCTGTTTCTCTGGGTGTGGGTCAATGGTTTCAAGTGTAAAGTTTTTTCTCTCGTTTAGTTGCCCAGGTGAGAGAGGTCAATTTCAACTGTAACCAGCGAAACTTTATTCAGGATTGAGAGAGAGAGGTCAATTTCAACTGTAACTTTATTATTAAAAATTTGTTTAAAATAGTGACATCAGGTTCAACTGTAAAGGTTCTTTCCTAGTTCAGCCTGGTTTACAGAGCGAAAAACAAAAACCCCAAATACACTTGAAATGAATGTCTCAAAAAATCGAGATCAATTAATACTAAGTTACACTTGAAATGAATGTCTCCCTTACAGGTCACCAGAATCATGGCCAGATTACACTTGAAATGAATGTCTCACACATCTCCCACTGAATCAGAGAAATGGTTGAGGAACAGCAGGATTTTTACACTTGAAATTCATCTCTCATGAGTTCCCATCGAGGATGCAGATGGTTACACTTGAAATGGATGTCCCACATACGTTATTATAAATCAAGCTGGTTTTAATAAAAACTTTTATCTAATAGTTGGAATAAGAAAATTTACACTTGAAATCTACCACACTCCCACATCAGGGGATGGTAGTACGGGGCGCTGCCAGCTGAAAAGGTCATCCTGAATTTCACTGTATCCAGATTTTAGGGCCTTTATTGATAATTTGATGCAGCAGTTTTCTCTAAAAATTAGTTGAAGTGGTACCATGAACATTTTTGATGAGATAGGGGACAAAGAATCTGTTTTTAAGGATAAGAAATATCTTGATCACAGGTTCCTTCCTGACAGATTACCTCACAGGGAGGAGCAGATACGATCAATAGCCAAGTACTGGGTTGAGGCCCTCAATGGAGTGACACCTCCAGACATTACAATCTATGGTAAAACAGGTACAGGGAAAACTGCCGTTGCAAAATTTGCCATGAAACAGCTGAAGGAGGCATCAAAGGACTGTGACGTGAATATAAGGACTGAATACATCCGCTGCACAGATTACACAACAGAGTACCAGGTCATAGCAAGATTATGCCAGCAGCTCGGTCGTGATGTCCCCTACCGTGGCTGGACAAAGGCTGAAATCGTGAACACCTTCAGGAACATGTTCAAGAAAAACGCCTTTGGCCAGGACATGATACTCATGGTCGTACTTGATGAAATAGACATACTCCTCAGAAATGATGGAGATGGACTCCTGTACACCCTTACAAGGACAGATAATGTCTCCATTTTATCCATAAGTAACTACGTGGAATTCAAGAAATTCATAAAACCCAGGGTCAGGAGCAGCCTCAGAGACAGGGAGATAGTTTTCCCACCCTATGGGGCCCAGCAGCTTGTTGATATCCTTGAGGAGAGGTCAAAGATGTCCTTCAAGGAGGGTGCCCTTGATGATGATGTCATACCCCTATGCGCAGCTCTGGCAGCCAAGGAGGAGGGTGATGCAAGGTACGCCCTGGACCTCCTCAGGACAGCAGGTGAAATTGCCGATGAAAGGGACTCAGATAAAGTCCTGGGGGACTTTGTGAGGGAGGCCAAGGACTACATAGAACACAACAAGATCACGGACATAATACTGACACTACCGAGCCAGCAGCAGAGGGTGCTTGAGGCCATACTCTACCTCACAAAGAGGAAGGAGGAAATAACCTCCGGAAGGCTTTATGAAGTCTACAAGGAAATAGCAAAGGGGGACTCTGTTTCCTACAGGAGGATATTTGACTTCATAAACGAGCTTGAAATGCTCGGCCTGATATCCACAAATACTGTTTCACGGGGAAGGGGAAAGGGACGTACAAATATCATAGACCTGCAGTGCGAAACTTCCCTCCTGGAGGACTCACTCTGGGGTGTTTAAAGCTTTTTTCTAGAGCCATCCCGGTCAAACTATCTTCTGGTTTTCAGGTCCTCTCCTCTCACTTATCAGCAGCCTCAGGAGGGCCATCCGGACCGGCACACCATAGAACGCCTGCCTGAAGTACATGGCCTGTGGGAGGGAATCCACCTCAGGGGATATCTCATCTATCCTTGGGAGTGGATGCATCACAATCAGGTCCCTATCAGCCACAGTGGATCCATCTATGTGGTAGGCTCCCCTTATCCTTGAATACTCCTCAGGGTCAGGGAAACGTTCCTTCTGTATCCTTGTAACGTAGAGGACATCCACCTCATCTATGACATCATCAAGCCTTTCTGTCTCTTTAACTTCAACACCAGCCCCCCTCAGGTCATGTATGATGTTATCAGGCATTCTGAGGACGGGTGGTGATACGAAGCTCATACTGGCACCGAAAACAGCCAGGGCATAGGCCAGTGAGTGGACAGTCCTCCCGTACTTGAGGTCACCAACCAGTGCAACCCTCAGGGAACCTATCCTCCCGAAGAACCTCTTCATGGTATAGAGGTCCAGGAGGGTCTGTGTTGGGTGCTGCCCGGCACCATCCCCTGCATTTATCACTGGAACATCCACAACATCTGATATGTAACGTGCTGCACCCTCCAGGTTGTGCCTTATAACTATGGCGTCGGAATAGGCTGAAAGCATCATGGCGGTGTCAGCCAGGCTCTCACCCTTAACGGCAGATGTCGCCCCTGTATCTGCAAATCCAACAACGTCCCCTCCCAGACGCTTCATGGCAGTTTCAAAGGATAAGCGTGTCCTTGTGGATGGCTCATAGAACATCATGCCAAGTATCTTTCCTCTGAGGGCGCTGGAGGATTTTTCTCCCGATGCAAATGGCTCCATCTTCTCGGCTTCCCTGAGGATAAAGTCGATATCCTCCCTCTTAAAATCCTTTATTGAGATAACGTTTTCAAACATCAGTACCCCTTCCAGATTTTCATGTATAACCCTATTCCTTAAATCTTTCTCATGAAGGTGAGATACCCTGTATGGCCGACCATCCTTGTTCTGGGCCTTGTACCCTGCTTTCTGACCTCTATTTCACGTTCAATGGTTTCAAATGTCCTTATATCTGCAAATCCAACCTTCGACCCTATCCTGTGTATCAGCTTCACCTGTTCAATGTAGGGGTTGTAGAAGACTCCCCACCCACCTCTCAGGAGGGAATCATGGACATCCTCCATCAGCTCCCAGGGCCTGGGCAGATCAAGGAAAACCAGGTCGAGGTCCTCCTCCTCTATACCCTCCTTTATATCCCTGTTCTTGACCTCCACGTTTTTGAATCCAAAGGCTGCAATGTTCTTCTCTGCTATCTCAGCAAAGTCCTCACGTATTTCATAGGTTGTGACGTGCCCTGATTCTCCCACCAGATTGGCAAGGTACATTGCAACTGTACCCGCACCGGTACCCGCATCAACAACCCTTGAACCTTCAACTATCCCTGTATATGCACATATCATTCCTATGTCCTTGGGAAGGAGTATTGAACACCTCCTCTCCATGAGTTCAAGGTAATCTGAGAGTCCGGGTTTAAGGACGTAAATCTCCCTGCCAAGGTGGGTTTTGAGGACATCCCCGGGCCCGGAATCCTCCAGGTTTTCTGCTTTGATGATCCCCATGTCACTCTGAAAGTCCTCTCCTTCTTCCAGGAGATATTTTTTACCTCTCTCATCCATAAGTATGCGCAAGTCCAATCACCTTACTCCTTGAATTTATATGCGGCTTCATCGGGTCCCTTAAATTCTGCCTCAATGACCCTCCTGATTTCCGAAGCCCTCTTTGCACCTATACCCTCCACGCTACGGAGTTCCTTCTCTGAGGCGTTCATAACACCTTCAACTGATCCGAAGGCTTCCAGGAGCCTTTCAGCGTACTTTGAACCGATATTTGGCAGGGATTCCACGATGAAGAGCTGCTTCTCCCTGAGGGTCAGGGGCTTCTTATCCGTGCGAACACGCATATCAGGCCTGCCTTCCCTCTGTTCCCTTATGGCTATCCTCCTTATCATTGCAGCGGTATCCTCGGCTGACCTCGTGGGGATTACGGGTATTCCAAAGTCCACAGCAACAGCTGCAAGGGCACCCCTCACGGCGTCCGGGTTTATGAATCCTGAATAGAGGTCATCCCCCTCTATGATCATAACAGGCCTTTTGAAGTTTTTGACCATCTCCCTTGCCTGTTTATACAGTCTTTTATCTATAATTGAACCAATAAAGTCCTGTGTTGTCTTCCTCTCAATTATGGTATCCTCGCTTATCTGATAGTCACCAACTGCAAGGGGTTTGAGTTCAAAATCCACTCCTATCTTTTTGAGTTCCCTGAGGACCCTTGAGTTGACCTCCCGGGAATCAGCATAGATGAAGGGTCCCTCCCCTGAGGGTTCCATTATGGGGTTAACCTCCACGTTAACTGACCCGCCCCTGATGTTCTCCTTCATGGATCTCTCCTTCCTGATACTTGAGTAGTAGTATGCCTCGTCGCGGGTCTTCTCTGTTATGAGGACAACCATGCGGCCCTTCCTCTTCCTCCCGGTTCTCCCACGTCTCTGTATCATCCTTATCTCAGAGGGAACAGGTTCATACATCACCACAAGGTCCACCGAGGGGATATCTATACCTTCCTCAGCGACACTGGTTGATAGGAGCACGTCATGGTTCCCCATGCGAAATGATTTTATTATATCCCTCTGCTGTTTCTGGGTGAGGCCCTTCTCTCCGCTCCTGCTGTTCTGTCCATAAAATTTAACTGCGTTGATACCTTCACGTTTGCATCTCTGGTATATCTCCTCAAGGGTGTCGCGGAACTGTGTGAACACTATTATCCTTGCTTCATCTCCTTTAAGTTCCCTTTTCAGTATCTCCATTAGCCTGTCAAGTTTAGGGTGTTCCACCCCCAACATCATGGCCCTTCTTGTGAGGTGCATGGCCCTTGTAAAGTCCGGATCTGCCAGGAGACCCTTAGCAGCCTTTGTTTTCTTCTCCTTTAGCCTGAGAAGGTACTGGTGGAGTGGCCTTATGCCCTGTGTTTCAAGGAGTTCAAGGGCGTGTTCCACGTTTATACATGATGCAAGGAGTGATATGGCCCTGTAGCATGCCCTTGGAGGGCTCGTTGATCGCGCTATCCTGTTCTGGACACGGCCCCTTGCCTTCAGAAGGTCCTTCTTACCCACACTGATGGTGTCTATAACACCGAGGTTTTTAAGCATCTTCAAGCGATTTTTAAGGACCTTCCTCAGCAGTTCCCTTATATCCTCAAGCTCCGGTGTCATCCTGACCTTTACCCATTCTATTTTTATGGGCTTGAGGTAGGGGCGCACATCAGGGTCCCCCTCTGTTTTCACCACAACCTCATTCATGAAGAGGTTCTCACAGACAGTTTTTATCTTATCCTCATCTGCACCCGGAGACGCTGTGAGTCCCAGTATGAGGGGGTGCCTGGCGTTCTGTATATAATTTGACGCAAGGAAGACGTATGAGTATGATCCAACTGCGCGGTGGCATTCATCGAATACAATGAGTGAGACGTCCCTGAGGTCGTATCTTCCAGCCAGGATGTCTGATTCAACTGTCTGGGGCGTGGCGGATATTATCTGGGATTTAATCCACCTTTCTTTTCTCTCTTCAGGTTTTATGCTACCTGTAAGGGATGTGCAGCTTGCAAGCATGAACTCCCTGAAGCTCTCCTCATGCTGTATGGCCAGGGGTTTGCTGGGTGATAGGATGAGTACCTTTGAGCCCCTGTATTTCCTGAGTCTCTCTGCAGCCACAAGGACAGCCACAACCGTCTTTCCGAGGGCTGTGGGGGCGACTATCATTGAGTTGCCCTTTCTGATGACATCTGCTGCCAGCAGCTGCTGATAGGTCCTTGCCTCTATTTTCTCTGGCTTTATGAGGGGGTGCTCTATGTACCTTGCCATGGTCTTTTATCTGGTCATCAATTTATTTAAGGTTCAGGTTCCTTTCAGTGCTGAAAATCAGGTTACCTGAGGCTTTGGCCTTCCTAATTTGAGGTTTCAGGGATTAAAAGAAGAGTAAATGGGGTTTTATTGGGGATGATGCGTGTTCAACCGGTCTAAAAGATTTAAGGGAGGTTAAGTGGGACTGAGGCAGCTGCGAGCACCGCAGCAACGGTGACTGTGCTCAGATGGCAGGCGTAGAGTGGAGCTGTCTGGAAGCTGTCCCTCAGAACCGGGAGGAACTGTGTGTAGGCTGAAATCCCTGTGAGGATCTGCAGAGCCACTGCAATGTAGTTCAGGGTTACATTGCCAGACATGATATTTGCTGCCGTTGCAATGAGGGCCAGGATAAGGACTCCGAAGTGTGGCGCCATCCTCATCCCCATTATACGGAAGGTTATGAAACCTGATGAGATTCCTGCAAAGAGGAGTGCGAATATAATGACCTGATACATTTCATCACCTCTAGAAGTTCACCACTGAGTAGCTCGGGTCACTAAGCAGTGTTATGAAGGTGGCTGCACCTGCTATCTTGCAGCCCTCAACCATGTTATCTTCTCTGAGCCCCCGGAACTGGGCGCTCATCTCACAGACGTAGATCTTAACACCCATCTCAATGACCTCGGCCATGAGTTCATCCAGCCGCGGGAAGGCCGGGTGTTTTACGGCGGCTGCACTACCCTTCCTTGCAATGCTCACGCCATCCATGAGGAGGAATATTGTGACATCCTTTCCCATGCTGAGGGCAGCCTTTGAGAATATGAAGGTGGCGTAGGCCCTCTCTGCATTCCCTGTCCCGTTGCTCTGGACAACGAGTACCTTATCCTTTCCTGTAAATTCCCTTTCCCTGCTAACATCTGTTTTTTCAAGGATGAGGTGGCTGGACGATTTTTCAATGACCTCTGCCTTCATTTCAGGAGCTGAGAGTGCAAGGTCATCGATCACGTCACTGTTTTCTGATTTTATCTTTATCCTCATCCCCGGTTCCATTGAGGAGAGCCTATCCCCTACGATTATAATCGGGCCGGGACAGGTTTCTCCGGTAACATCTATCTCTTCAATACCCTGAGGTGAAATGTTAACCACCATCCCCTTTTCTGTTTCTCTGGGAGAATATTCCATATGGTGCTTCTCTGCAACTCTCCTGACCTCTTCAGAGTCCTCCTTCAGGATCAGCTGGAGGTTCTGAACACCATTTTTAAGTATATTGTCTGTTATTATGGCTGCAGCGTATCTGTTTACTCCCCTGAGGTTTAATTTCATTTTTATCCCCATTTTTCCCTGAATTTTCTGAGGGCCTCCACAATTCCCTCAAGGTCAGATACTGGTACTCCGACTGCAAGTTCCTCAGGCCTGATCCCGGCGTATTTCCTTGAACCGTTACACCCCATTGTCATGTTTGGGATGCCCCTCTCCCTTACAGCTGCAACGGCGTCTGCACAGAGTGACTGTATCCCTGAGTAGTCCCCGCTTATTCTGCCACCCCTGTCATGGAGGTATGCCTGGCTGAGTCTAAGCGCCTGGGCCGGTTTAAGTATGAATACAACGGCGTCTGGTTCGAAATCAGCCTCTTCGAGCGGCGCATAGATTGAAGCATGGTATTCCCCTTTCACCGCGGGAACGGCCTCTACGGTTTCAGCAGCAGCTTCCAGTGTGCTGTAGTTTCCGAGTTTATGGTAGAGGCTTCCATCCGCAACCTGGGGTGGTACCCTGCAGAGTCCAAGGACCGCTGCGCCACCCTTGCAGAGATGTTCGTCTGCAGTTGCATAGCCACAGGCACCCCTTAAGCGTGCATCCTGTATGAACTCGCAGTGCCTCTTCCTTTCAAGCTTTTCACCAGATATTTCCTCATTTTTGACTAACCTGACAGCCACGGGGCTGCCCTCCATTTCCAGGAGTTCCTTAAGTTCTTCTGAAATCTTCCTGTAATCCATACAACCACCTATACATGATAGTATAACTATACGATAAAGTATAAAGATCAAATATTTAAATTTTTCTCTAAAGTTATAATTCATGGTTATACCATAGCTATCATGGGGTGAGGTCAGTGGAGAAACTCTCTGAAACCGAGAAGATGATAATGTCCTACCTGGAATCAAATCCTCCAGAGGAGTGCATGCTCGACAAGATAACCCGTGGAATAAACAGGAGCAGGGCAACAGTTCTCAAGTACCTGCACATACTGGAGGCCAGGGGTCTTGTAACATACAGGACGGTTGGCAGAAGCAAACTATGGATGCCTGCGGGGGACCTTGAGGGAACTGTGGAATACACTGGAGACACATCCAGAGATTCTGAGCTTATAAAAAACGCATCAAAAATTCACAGAAACCTCCTGGAACTCCTGGAACTTGAAAGAAAAATAGATGACCCTGATAAACTCGTCTTCACCATAAACACCCTCATGGACATAGTAGTATCCAACGGCCTTTTCAGAAGAATGTTCCCTGGCGCACAGTGCCTTGGGGACATCATGGACCGGGAGAGCCTGGTCCTCATTGAGAACAGGATGAAATCCCGGGGCACGATACAGGTCGATCTGAGGGGAAGGGATGGGATAAGGAGGAACTACAGTCTTTCAGTCATACCTGTAAACAACTTCTGGGTCATCATAGGAAGGGACCTTGCAAGTTCCTCATTTTCCAAGAATGAACTTGAGGTCCTCCTCACAATCACAAGGTTGAGATCATCCTCTGGCAGCCTTGAGGAGCTTATGAACTCAATAAGGGATGAATTATCCACAATAATGGACCTTAACCAGCTTTCGGTGGTCCTAAGCGATGCCTCCGGGTTCAGCAGGGTCTACGAGTACCCTGAGTCAGAGGATCTCACTGAATTTGAATACTTCATCTACAGGAGCATTGAAACCCTCGAGACGGTATCATGGAGGTATGACTCGGGTCTCATGCTTTCAGTACCCCTCCTCACAGAGGAGAGGGCGAAGGGAGCCCTTATAATCAGAAGCCCCGAGGACTCCGTAGCCTCACAGATCCTTGAAATCATAGAGATGGTGGCCGACGAGGTCTCAGAGTATCTAGAAATGGAGAAACTGAGACAGGAGAAGGACGAGTTCATAAGAACACTTCTGGCCATGAACAGGGTTTCTGAAATTATAAACAGTGATGAGGAAGAGGAAAAAATGCTTGAGAAATCAATCGAGGCCGTCATAGAAACCCTGGAATTTGAAATGGGATGCATATACCTCATGGAGGAGAAAAGGGAACTCCAGCTCAGGGTTCAGAGGAACCTGCCAGAAACACTCAGCAGAATGTGCATGGCCGGGGCCTTCACAGACCTCTTTGAGAGGTCCATTGAGAAGGAGGGGGTTATATACATAACCTCTGAGTCGCCTGAATACCGCATGATACATGAGTCCATAAGGAGAAACAATATAAGAACAATTCTAATGATCCCGATTAAGTTTTCAGGGGAGATAACAGGAATCTTAAACCTGGCAAGTTACAGTGTTAAACCCTACAACAGGATAAGCCTTGAGAACATTTCATCAATAGGGCTTCAGCTTGGAAGCGCCCTCCAGAGGAAAAGTTATAACTTATAAGTTATAACTTTTAAGGTCTGATGAGGTTCATCCAGTCATCATAGACGGCATCAAGGCCACACATACCCGGGACATAGTTGGCGGCCTTGGCAGAGTCAACACCAAGGACCTCATAGCCAAGATCCTCCACAGGTGCAACCACCATGCAGGTGTCAGATACAACCATCCCACCTGCTGCCTCTATAACGTCTGTGTAGCCCATCCTGCTGGCAGCACTTCCTATGGCAGCAGAGGTGCACACCCAGAGGTCACAGGCAGGCTTATTTTTCCTTAAAAATGAGGCTATCCTCCGGATCTCATCCAGGGAACAGTGGGGGCATCCCAGGCATATGAGGTCAGGATCATCATCAGTGGTGGACAGCTCCTCCCTTGCCTCCAGTATATCCCCGGTATCAACCGTAATGCTCTCCCCCGCCTCATCAGGAGAGGCTTCCATGTACTCGGGTGTCACCCCATCAACATGGTAGAGTGCAACCGCACCGGACGACGCCATGGCAGCCCCAAGGGCCTTGAGGTCATCAGCCGAGGGATGACCAGTGAAAGTGAAATATGGGACACCTTCACCGGCAATTTTTCCTGTAATGTAACCCAGGGCCCCGTAATCCGAGCCTGAGAGTTCACATTCAACATCAACCCTCAGGGTGGCCCTCCGGTTCTCCTGGAGATGGTAGCCATACTCAGGGGTCTTACCGCATATGGCGGCTGCAAGGGCCCCTGGACCACCCTCACGGTTGGTCCTGGCTCCCAGAACAGAGTTGGCATAGGAAACTGCAGAGGACTCTGACCAGGCAACATGGGAGCCCCTCAGGGGGACGTTCCCTATGAGGTAGGGGGTGCAGGTGCAGGTGTTCATGACATCCATGGCAGAGTATGCCTCCACTATCCTTATCTGTCTACTGGCGAATTCCTCTGAGAAGCCCATCTCCCTCCATCTCTGGAGGTCCATCCCCGCAGGGTTAAGGGTACTTGCAACCTTCACTCCGGCACCCCTGGCACGGAGGTCCTCCAGGTATTCAAGACCGGCGTCCCCTATTGTCTTGTAGGATACCCCTGAAACCTGGGCAGAGGATATGTCAACCATCCTCTCAGCACCATAGATATCACCCAGGGCAACAAGTATCTCCATACTCTGCTGGACCGTCTCACCGAATTCACCATCATACATCCTCTCTTCTGTCCTATCAAGGTACACTTTTCCAACCCCACACATGGTGTCTCTTCAGGGACCAGTCTGGGTCCCCAGTATCTCATCAACAAGCTGCAGAAAACTCTCCATATCCCTGTAGGGCACCATCGCCCCGGCCGCTATATCATGTCCTCCCCCGGTACCACCAAAACTTGCGGCGGCATCCCTGAGGGCAACCCCGAGGTTAACACCCCTTTCAACAGCTGGCCTGGTTGTCCTTGCAGATACCTTAACGTGCTGATCCATCCGTGAAAGTCCGAGGAGGGGGATGTCAGGGTCAAGAATTTTGAGCGAGAGTGATATGCTTGCTATGGTTCCCATGATCCCCTTGAAGGCCTTATCCTCACTGTAGATGTACTGCAGGTTCTCCAGGGTGGTGGAGCCCTCCCTCCTTATCCATGCAAGGCCCTTCACAAGCTCCTCACGGTAGTTCTTCTGGAGCTCGAGGGCCACATCAAGGGCACCTTCCCTTTCACCGAGGCACAGTCCGATTCCTATGCCATATTTACGGTTCTTTCCACAGGCATCAAGCACCCCTGCAATGTCAGAGAGGTCACCTATACTCCGGAATTCCCTGCTCGTGAATACCTCTCCGAATATCTCAGGGTTTATCCCTGTAAGTTCATCCCTCAGAACATCCCTCTCCTCAGGGGACAGGTCAGGATATTTAACGCCATAGGATACACCTATATTCTCAAGGAAGCCCATAGAAGCCTCCATATCTCCCGTGAGGCCAGGCAGGGCCGGGTTGAATGTGTATGCAATGGAACGGTAAAGGGGCTCGGTGTACCTTGATGCCAGCTTGAGGTCACTGTGGACCTGAAGGACACCCTCTTCAACAGCCTCCTCCATGATGAACCTGTTTGCACCGGTGAATCCGTCAGTGTACTGCATGTCCCCCAAGGCACCCACAAGGGCAAGGGGGGCGGTCTTTCTGTTAAGGAGTCTCGTGGCCAGGTAGGCTGTTCCAGATGCACTGAGGTCCCTGCTGCCATCAAGGCCATGCAGATGAGGGTTTATGTGAACAACATGGGGTCCTGCCTCGAATTCAGAGGGCTGATGATGGTCAGCGACGATGACATCACCCTTCAGGCGGGATATCTCCTCAAGGTAGGCGCTTCCCATATCACAGAAAAAGAATAGGGAGTATTTCTCTCCCGACAATTTCTTAATGAACTCCTTCTTCAGCCTCGAGAGGATGGAGATGTGGAACTGACCATTCATGGATGAAATGGCCCTTGCAACAACTCCTGCGGCTGATAGACCATCTGCGTCGTTGTGAGAGATGATCCTTATTATGTTTCCCCTTTCAAGGTGCTCCTCAAGGACCTTTGAGGCCTCTGCACCCCTCTTGAGAATTGAGTCGGGGAGTTTACTTGACGAGGAGGGCTGCTTTCTGTGGGTCATATCTCCATCCTTCAGGAAGGACACCTTCTCTCACATAGTATTTGACAAGGCGCCTTATCTTTGATTCAACGATCTGAAGGCCCCTCCTTGTGTGGAGGTCCTTTGGGTGTTCCTTAAGGTGATCCCTTATGTTAACAGCCTTCCTTATGAGATTCATGAGGTCCTCAGGGTATTCAGGTTTCATTTCATGCTTCTCAAGTATCTGTGTTATTTTAAGCCCTGTAACGGCCTTTACGCTGGGTATGCCGTGCTGGTCCCTCAGTATTATACCTATTTTGCTGGTGGAGTTACCCTCCCTGTATAGTTTGACTATAAGATCCTCTATTTCTTCATTTGAGTATTCAACCCAATCAGGTTTTAGAGACATCAAATCACCTCATAATTTTCAATGTACCATTCTGCAAATTTTTTAAGGGCCCTGCTTCGATGCGAAAACCTGTTCTTCTCTGAGGTACTGAGTTCTCCGAAGCTTTTATCCATCCCTTCAGGATAGAATAACGGGTCGAAGGCGAAACCCATTGTTCCGCGCTCCTCAGTACCTATACGTCCCTTCACCACGCCTAAAAAAACCTCGGGTTCGGAGTTGGGGGTGCAGAACCCAACAGCCGACCTGAACTCGGCGTAGCGATCTTCAACATTTTCCATGAGCTTTAATATGCCACGGTTTCCTATGGTATCCTGTACATAGGCAGAATAGGGTCCTGGAAACCATTTAAGAGCCCTTATAAATAGTCCTGCGTCCTCAACGATCACAGGACCATCCATGATCCTGGCAGCATGTTCTGCACCGTAGCGGGCCACCTCCTCAAGTGTTCCCTGAAGTTCCGGGTAGCCCAGATCAGCATGCATCAGTTCTATTCCAGTACCATGGAATATCTTCTCTGCCTCAGATAACTTGTGTTTATTACCAGTTATAAATGTTACCTTCATGATGAACCTCCTCAGTCAGTGTATTCAGGGGGTTTAGTATGTAATTCTGAGCTCAGTCAGTGTATCTTCCCCGGGACTCTATCTCCCTTATCTTTGACTGGATGTCAGCATCTATTATCTTACCGTACCCCTCAAGGACCCTGCTGAAACACTCGCCGGCCAGGGCGTAGTGGGTGCTTTCAAGGGACTTTTTGAGGACAAGGAGATCAACACCCATATCCTCGATTTCATCTGAGAACCTCCCAAGTCCAAAGTCTATGAATACCACATCATCCCCCCTGATGATTATGTTGGATCCTGTGAGATCCCCGTGTATTATACCGGCGTGGTGGAGCCTCCCTATGGCCTCACCGATCCTTGAACAGAGCTCTGTATCCTCAACAGCGTCCCTGAATGGGGTGCCGCGAACCTCCTCCATGACCATAACCCCTCCATCAGGGTCGACATCGAACAGTACTGGTGTCTGCACACCCGCGCCCTTGGCCTGGTTGATGAGCCTGGCCTCCCTCCGGGTCCTGGATGACCTGAGCTTCTGATCAATTTCAGGTATTCTGTAACCCTTGGATATCCTCTCCTTTATTATGCAGGGCCTCCCAATCCACTGGCCCCTGTAGATATTTGCCTCGGCACCCTTGGCCAGGATGTCAGGGGGGAGCTCTATTCCTGCCTCTGATTCCCTCATCCAGGGGACATCCACCTCATCGGTCCGGTAACGCTGCACCACCGTGGTGTCCTCCAGGGCATCCGGCCCCCTGTACCTGTAGACGAGCTGACCGAGCCAGGCAATCATCGCACCGTTATCACCACAGTACTCAGGGGGAGGCATGTGGAATTCCACGTGGTGCTCCTGGCACATCTCCCTCAGCATATCCCTCAGACGCCTGTTAACAGCCACTCCACCACAGAGGAGGACCTGATTCTTTTCTGTGTATGCCAGGGCCCGCTCTGTAACCTCCACCAGCATTGAAAACGCTGTCTCCTGGATGCTGTAAGCCAGATCCTCAAGGCCTGCACCAGCCTCCATTTTTCTTAAAGCAGCTGTTAGAAGCCCTGAGAAGGATATATCCATCCCCTTAACGCTGTAGGGGAGTTCAATGTACTCTGAGGCCTTCAATGCAAGCTGCTCAATGACCGGACCGCCCGGGTGTCCCAGGCCCGATTCCCTTGCAAACTGGTCGAGCATGTTACCGACGGCTATGTCGAGGGTTTCACCGAAGACACGGTACCTTCCCTCGTTGAAGGCTATGACCTGGGTGTTCCCGCCGCTCACATAGAGTGAAACAGGGTCACTGGCCCCTGTGGTGAGCCGGCCTATCTCTATGTGACCTATGCAGTGGTTAACACCAACTATCGGAACATCAAGTGAAAGTGCGAGTGTTCTAGCTGCTGTTGCAACGGTCCTGAGTGCTGGCCCAAGGCCCGGACCCCTCGAAAAGGATATCAGTCCTATTTCCCCGAGTTCAACACCTGCATCACGGCATGCCTCAGCCATGAGACGGGGTATCCATTTTGCATGGTGTTCAGCAGCCTCCCTGGGATGTATACCTCCCTTTTCAGGTATAAGTGGCTTTCCCCGCAGTGATAGGACATTTCCAGCCTCATCGACGATACCAACACCTGTCTTCTCTGCAGTTCCCTCTATACCAAGACACAACATTTAATTAACCACCTGTGACCCTGCTCCTTCTGGAGTGTAACTAATTTATGTATCTCCGGTTATAACTATTGTATCGTTGGAAAGGTGAATGGAAATGTTTGATGGACTGAAGATCTATGGTTCTGGCAATTACCTTGAAGGTGTTACTGACAGGGATTCCCTGTTCATCTGCGCCGTTGCAACAACCGAGACATCAAGAATCCCGGGAATAACAGGGGCAGGAGCAAGCCCCGAACTCACAGAGTACACTCCAGCAGCTGATGTTGAACTCATAGTTCATGATGCCCCCAGGTGTCTTCCTGAGATACCCCAGACCATCGTGGAGGGGGAGGCAGCCCCCACACCGGCTGTGATAACCAAGGCGGCCCTGGAACTTGCAGAGGTCCCCTTCATGGTCGCCGATGCAGGCGCCTCGGTTAAACCTGATGTTCCCTATATAAACATTAACTCCGAACCCGGAGGTGATATAAGGACAGGGAGGGCGGTCACCGAACCTCAAAGGATATATGAGAGGGGGTTGATGGTTGGAAGGACCCTCTCCTCCCTCACAGAGCATCTGGTGGTGGGTGAGAGCACACCGGCAGGTACAACAACTGCCCTGGGCGTTTTAACGGCCCTGGGATATGATGCTGATTTCAGGGTCAGCGCCAGCATGCCCCACAACCCACATGACCTCAAGAGGGAGGTTGTGATGGCAGGACTCAGTAATGCAGGGATCGAGAAGGGGGACTGTTCCAGGGAACCCTTCAGGGCAGTGGAGGCAGTGGGGGACCCCATGATACCTGCGGTTGCAGGGATATGCATGGGCAGCACTGTACCGGTGACCCTTGCAGGGGGTACCCAGATGACAGCGGTCTGCGCCCTTATGAGGGCCATTGACCCGGACTTCGACTTTTCAGATACAGCAATTGCAACGACCATATTCGTTGCCGAGGACAGCACCTCCGATATAAACAGGATAGCAGAGCAGATAGGTGATATTGACATCTATGCGGTTGACCCGGACTTCGGGTCTGCCTCGCACAGGGGGCTCCATGAGTACCTCAACGGTTCTGTGAAGGAGGGTGTTGGGGCCGGCGGCGCCATGCTACTGGCACTTCTCCATGGCATACCCGTTGAAATGGTGAGGGAGCGTATCGAGGAACTCTGCAATACAATACTGGCCTGAAATCCTTTAATGGAGGTTCCAGATGACTTCAGGGTCCCGCTGGGATGGGATCATCCCACACCCTGGAATTCTTGCCTTTGCAATGGCACTCTACATTCTTGGCTTTGTACTGGATGCCTCGGGAAGACCACTGGCCTATGGGTTCCTCACAGGGGACATGGTGGTCCACTTCTCCACATTCCCTGGTCTCAGGGAGCAGTTCATCGATTACCTGTTAGCAACTGCGTTCTGGATATTCATATCAAACATAACCCAGGTTACAGTCTTCATATTCTCCCTGGCAACATTTTATCCTGTTCTTAAGATGTTCGTCCTTGCAGGGGCCATCTTACATAACCTTCTGGTGAGGTGGGGTGTCAGGGGGCTCCTGATCTATGCGGGGACACTGCACCTGCACCTTGAGGTCACAGGGTGCCTACTTTCACTTCAGGCAGCCCTTGTATTTGTGAGGTCCCTCCTCGGGGCCATCCAGCACAGGTCCAGACGACCTCTCGTCACAGCCCTCAGGGAGAACCTTGCATACCTTATCCCACTTATAATACTTTTATTCGCCATTGCAGCAATTCTGGAGGTCTTCTGGAGTACCTGGTGGGTTTATAACCTCACCCATGGACCGGTATCATGGAGATACTTCTATACCCATGTATTCTCTGTGGAACTCTGATTTTTAATCGATTCAGGAGCTTGGTATCTGAAACCCTTTAACCTTTATGCATCTGCTTTAAGAAAATGAACAGCTTTGAATAAAAAAAGGTGGTGCGGATACGTCTTCACCATTAGATGAGGGCGGCTGCAAGGATCAGGATACCCAGTGCCCAGCAGTAGTAGGCGAATATGTAGAGGTCCCTCTCCTTTATGAGTTTAAGGAGGAACTTTATGGCTATGTAACCTGACACAGCCGCTGCAGCAAACCCTGCAACCATGCTGGCACCCAGGAGGTCCATTCCGGCTCCAATGTCCTTGACCTGGATGAGGGCGGCCCCGAGTATCGCGGGTATGGAGAGGAGGAAGCTGTACCTTGCTGCAAGTTCCCTCTCAAAGCCGAGAAACAGGCCCGCAGAGATTGTTGCACCTGAACGTGATATGCCGGGTGCTATGGCAAGGGCCTGGGCACACCCTATTATGAGTGACTCCCTGACACCGAGTTTTTCAACTGGAAGCTTCTTCCTCACACGCCTGCTGATATTCTCTGATCCCCACAGCAGAAAGCCTGTGACCAGCAGGAAGAATCCCACGGCGGTTAAACTGCTGAAAAGTGACTCAAAGAAGTCCTTGAACAGTACACCAGCAAGGCCGGCCGGCACAGTACCGATGATCACCATCCAGGCAAGCCTCTTGAAGGGATCCTCAATGATTCCCCTCCTGAATCTACCTGCGGGGATGTCCCTCAGACTTGAGAGGAAGGCCCCCAGCATGTGAACTATATCGTTCCAGAAGTATCCAACGACAGCCACCAGTGTGCCCACATGCAGCACGGTGTCGAATGCAAGGCTGGAGCTAACACCCATAAGTTCCGGCACCAGCACCAGGTGGCCTGAGCTGCTTACTGGCAGGAATTCGGTCAAACCCTGCACTGTTCCAATGACTATGGCCTGAAAAACGTCCATGAACATCACTTTTAACTTATAAGTTATCACTTATAACCTCGTCATCAGATGTAGGTGAGCCATCCGAAGCTGTCCTCTGTCTCTGCCCTGATTATCCTGAAGAACTCATCCTGCAGCAGCTTTGTCACGGGACCCCTTCGCCCGGCACCTATCTCTATGCCATCAACTGATCTGATGGGTGTTATCTCTACGGCTGTACCTGTGAAGAAGGCCTCATCTGCGATGTAGAGCATCTCCCTGGTTATGGGTTCCTCATGCACGGTAACACCCTCGGTCCTGGCTATCTTTATTACGGAGTCCCTTGTTATCCCCCTCAGAAGGGATGATGAAACAGGGGGGGTGTAAATTTCACCCTCACTGACGAGGAATATGTTCTCCCCGCTACCCTCACTTATGTAGCCATGGTAGTCCAGCATTATGGCCTCATCATAGCCGTGTCTCACAGCCTCCATCTTGGCAAGCTGTGAGTTGAGGTAGTTACCGCCGGCCTTTGCCATGTTGGGCATTGTGTTTGGTGCCATCCTCCGCCAGGTTGAAACACCAGCATCGACACCAACCTCAAGGGCCTCTGCACCCAGATAGGCCCCCCATTCCCAGGCAGCCACAGCGACGTCCACTGGGCAGTTCACCGGGTGAACACCCATCTCACCGTATCCCCGGAATACCACGGGTCTTATATAGCACTCCTCAAGTCCGTTCTCCCTGACGGTCTCAACTATGGCATCAGATATCTGATCCTGGGTGTAGGGTATGTCCATCCGGTATATCTTTGCAGAATCAAAAAGGCGTTTAACATGCTCCCGCAAACGGAAGATGGCTGACCCCTTACTGTTCCTGTAGCACCTTATTCCCTCAAAGACAGATGATCCATAATGCACAACATGTGAGAGTACGTGGACGGTGGCTTCTTCCCATTCAACCATTTCACCGTTTAACCATATCTTTCCACTGGCTTCGCATGACATGATAATAACCTCAGGTGATTTACTAGGATAGGTTATGGTTGGAGGCCTATATAATGCTCTCCATAACCGGAAAACTTTAGTGGGGTATGTTATGGTCGGAGGTTTATATTAATGCTCTCCATAACCGGAAAACTTTATATATTGTGAAAATTTAAAGTCACACTGAGGGCCGGTGGTCTAGGGGTATGATACCTCGCTTACAACGAGGTGGTCACGAGTTCGAATCTCGTCCGGCCCATTTATTATTCTTCGGGCTTCAGAGGGGCCGGTGGTCTAGGGGTATGATACCTCGCTCACACCGAGGTGGTCACGAGTTCGAATCTCGTCCGGCCCACTGGATTTTCATTTTTTCAGAGGCACACGCCACTCTCAAACTTATTTAATGCATTCAGTGCTCACAGGAATATGGTCTGGAGGCAGCACTATTAAGGCAGTGCCAGGGACCGGTGCTTTTGATTATTCACCACCAAATATATTATCAATGAAAGATAAATAACAAACAGTACATTGGAATTTATTTTTCCGATGTTAGAATTTGGGGGGGGTGAAAAATGTACAGATTTCTTTTGGTTGCCATGATTTTCCTTGCCATGGGCGCTGCAGCTGCCCAGGAAACTGATGACAACTTACAGGCAAATTCAGATCTTGCAGTGGACGCAGAATACCTTGATCTTGATGAAAACATTATAACCACTGCCAGCGTTGGCGATGAGGTCTTTGAGGGAGTTGCAGTCACAAACCTCGGCCCTGGAAATGCAACCGGAGTGAAGGTCGATATAACAAGGAGCAGTCAGTATCCCTTTGAGTACCTTGAACATGAGGTTTCATGGGACAGTGGGGCAAACTGGATCTACAATGATCCATCCTACGACCCATTGACCAGCCGGTGGACCATCGGGAACCTACCTGTGGGCGCGGTCTACAAACTTGTTGTGCACCAGAGGGCCACGGCGTCCGGGACCTCACAGTTCACAGCAACAATCTCAGGGGATCAGCCAGACCTCAATACCACAAACAATAATGACACTGCAACAATCATAATAAAGGAATCTCAGGAAGTTCCAGCAGCTGGAGCAGGAATGGTCCCAATGCAGGAGACAGGCGCAGCAGCAGGTTTACTTGTGGCTGGAATAGGCATACTTGGAGCAGGAATGGTTATCTCAAGAAGATAACCCAAAAATTTATTTTTTTGATTCAAGGTTGCTTTGCCATTGCGCATATACTGCAGATACCTGTTTTTTTGGTGACGGGAATCAGATCAGTATCAGGATGACCAGCAGAAGGAGTGAACTGAAAAATACTATCGTACCCTTTATCATTATAACGGCACCGTCCTCCTCCACCAGGTAGGGTATACCATAGGATAGGGCTGCTGCGATCATCAGCTTCAAAACACCGGTGAGGCTCGTTCCAAGACCAGCCGCAAGCTGCAGAAGGGTCGCAATGATGAATGACACAGCAACAACTGTCAGGATAAGTATTATGGTGTTCTGCATCAGACCCCTTATAACTGGAGCCAGAGGTTTGCGGCTCTCCCTTCTTGATAGAACCCCCCTCTGGGGTGTAGTGTGGAATATGTTTGATGGGGGAGTGTAGACCTCAACCTCCTCCTCATCAGGGTACTCCTCATCCTCCTCTTCAGGGACCTGGATTTTCTTTGAGAAGTCCTCTGCAATCCGTATAAGGCCCTTCCTATCTATGAGCTTCATGTTTCTCTTCACAGCATAATTTCTTGCCTGGGATGAGAAATCAGATGTCGTTACAATTACGACCTTGGATGCCTTGAGGGTCTTTGCAGCCATTTCCATTTCCTTCAGAACATCCATTCCAACCTTCCAGTTTTCATCATAATTCTTACAGGCAACAACGACCCCGATGTCCCCGAGGGCGGTTGGAAGAATTCCGTAGATATCCACTATATGCTGGGAGGTCCTGAAGTCCTTGTAAACCTTAAAACCAGAATCCTCCATGACCTTGGCAATAAAATCCACCAGTTTCTGTTTCTTCAATTCTTCCACCTGCCGGGGTTAGACTTAATAGAGCTATGTTATAAGATATACTTAAAATTTGATATAAAGACTATAAAAAGATAGAGATGATTATTGATGAAGATCAACCATCAGTTTTTTGGATCCATAGAAGAAGATAAGGGCGAGAATTAACATAATTGAGCATAAGATAATGATGATTGGTATCAGTTTAGTTCAAATGGAGGAAGATGATCAGCAATGAAGATTCTTATAACAAATGATGATGGAGTTAACTCTTCAGGCATCATTGCAGCAAGAAGGGCCGTTGAGGACCTTGGGGAGACAATCATAGTGGCCCCCGCCACCCAGCAGAGCGGGATAGGCCATGCTCTGACACTCTTTGAACCTGTGAGGGTAAGTGAGGTCACCCTCAGGGATGGATCAGGGGCCTATGCTGTTTCGGGGACACCCACCGACGCTGTTATCATAGGGATATTCGAGCTTATGGATGAAAAGCCCGACCTCGTGATATCAGGGATAAATATGGGTGAGAACCTTGGTAAATCAGAACTGACAACATCAGGGACAATAGGGGCGGCAATGGAGGCTGCAGTGCATGGGGTGCCATCCCTGGCAGTTTCTCTCCAGGTGAGACGGGGTGATATCAAGTTCCATGACGGCCATGTTGACGTTGACTTTTCACTGGCAGCTGAACTCACAGGGAGGGTTGCATCGAGGATACTCAGGAGGGGACTCCCTGAGGGTGTTGACTTCCTGAATCTGAATGTCCCCTCTCATCCAGCAAGCGATGAGATAAGGCTCACGAGGCTGGGGGACCGGATGTACAATGTTCACATAAAGAAAAGGCTGGATCCCCGTGGACGCCCATACTACTGGATAGATGGTGACCCTGCAGGTACAGACCTTCCGGGTACAGATGTCCACACACTTAAGGCTGAAAACACCGCCACCCTCACCCCCATATCACTCGACTGCACAGCAGGCCCTGACTCAATGGAGGGCTGGCTTGATTAGAGCATGGAACTGATTTTTATCCACAGCCATCCAGGTCCCAACCGTGACCTGTTATACCTGTGAATCTGGTGGAGATCTGGGTCTAAATCCGGAAAAATTTCTTTTAAGAGGCATACCCATCCATTATAAAAAGAGAACTTAAAGGTGATAACAGGATGGGATACAGTATTTTACCGGCAATACCCGTCACGGGACTTTATATGGTCACCTATTTACTCTACAGGACGGGTTTTATAGGCAGGGCCTTTCATGTGAACCTCTGGAATCTCGTAATACTGCTGGCATTTATCATATCCGGAATTGGGGGCTTCGTCCTCATGCTGCTTACTGAAGCCGGTGTGAAGTTTTACCTCAACCCGCAGTTGCTCTACTGGCACGTGGAGGCCGGGATTGCGCTCATACCCCTCACAGTTTTCCACTTTCACTGCTACAGGGGGAGTTTGAGGAGAATAATTGGGGTGGGAAAATGAGAATCAGGAGAATTTTAAGGACTCTAACCGGGGTATTGCCCTTCGCAGGTATCATGGCGGCTGGCGTAGCATGTGGTGCTTCCTGTCCCTATGGACTTGTGAATGACCCCTACCCCGGACAGTGCCCCAGGTTCACGGATCTTAACGGAGACGGGATATGTGACCTTTCACAGTCAACCACAGACTACAGCACCTCTGATGATACATCCCGGGACAGCTCTAATGATCAGAGCACCTCAGATGATTCCGCGGCGACTTCAGACGATTCAGGTCACAGTGTGGGGGTTGATGCTCCAGATGAAACACTGCAGCATCCCTCAGTGGAGGAACCCACCACAGATTATCATCTCATACCCCTGAGCCTCATCCTGATCGCGGCTTATATGATCACACTCTACCTGATGGGGAGTGGCCGTATCAGGGGATCAGTGCACAGGAGGATCTGGAATATCATCCTGACAGCTGGCTATGCAGGGACTGGAGTCACAGGGGTTCTCCTCCTCCTCTTCATACGCCTCGGCATAAAAACGGCTCTTAACCCATCGGTTACCTACTGGCACGCCGAACTGGCAATCCTCATGGTCATAGGAACATTAATCCACATACACATATACTGGAAGCAATTCAGGGGGATTTTCAGGCACATCAAAAATCAGATATCATCCCCTTAAAACATGAATTCCTCTCTGGCAGCTGCAATGGCGTGGCCGAGATCGGATTTCAGGCGGAGATCAACATTCTGCACTCAGAAAGCCAGTTGATAATCAGATCTGGAGCAGCATATCAAAGACGCTGCTTCACCGGGGCATAAGAAAGTGATATCTGGAGGGACCACCATAACTCCATCCAGAACTTTGAATGTGGTCCCTATGAAGAGGTTGTTATGGTGGCTTCTTGCAGGTACAAGGGGAGGTCACAACCGCGGGAGGATAATCAGGATGCTGCATGAGAGACCATACAATAACAACCAGCTGGCCGAGGCACTGGGACTTGACTACAAGACAGTTCAGCATCATCTGAGGGTCCTTGAGAAGAATAAGATCATAGTATCCTCAGGGGATAGGTATGGTAAAATGTACTTTCTTTCAGATGTAATGGAGGATAATTACCCCCTCTTTGAGGAGATATGGAGCAGAATCGAGGTGTGCGAATGAGGGGAAGGGGTGCCCATGATTTCATCCAGGACCAGAACTTCACGTTCCTTGCCATAATAGTGGGGCTTTTGAATGTTTTCCTTCTCCTGATCCTTCTCGGAATTTATCTTTCAAGCTACAGGAAGATAAAGTCCAGCTTCACACTGGGACTGGTGGCCTTCACAGTCCTTCTGATATTGCAGAACACAATATTCATAATCTTCATGATAACGAGGGAAGGATTCCAGGGTCATGGAATCGGATTTCCTGTTCTGAGTGTTAATATATGCCAGTTTGCAGCTTTAACAGTACTCCTGAGGATAGCATGGGAATAGTCGGTGTCTGGTGGCCGCGTTACCGTAGCTGGGCAGTGGTCTGTGCTGAGGGAGTAAGCCTGTGAAGTGTATGTGAATCATTACAGGTGTGTGGTCCGTGCTGGAAATTTAAGGCTGTGAACTATATATATGTGAATCATTATAGGATTACTAAATCAGTTAAGGGGATTAATAATGAAGGGCAGTGACAAGGAATTCAGGGTTAACAAACAGTTCCTGAAATTTAAAAATAAGAACGTTCTACTCACCCTGAAGAACAATGAAGAAACAAGGGGAAAACTCATATCAATTGATAACTACCTTAACACGGTTCTACAGACAGAAGAGGGCATCCAGTTTATTAAGGGCACCAAGATAGCCTTCATAGCCATGGAATAAGTGTGCACTGATTTTATCTGGCAAAGAACTGGTAGCTAAACCTCCACCTCTATTCCAAGGATCTCCCTTTTACCATTATATATGTCTCTTGCTATCTGGGCACTTCCCATGGAGCCTGAGGTGGGATCCGTACACCTTACATCTGCGATTTCCTTCACCATATCCTTCAGCTTTCCATGGAAGTCATAGGGTTCCCTCATGGCACCAACAGATCCCGTGAGGACGATTCCATCGATTCCACTGGAGATACCTGCAAGTCCCCATATCTCCATGGCAATGGTCATCATCATGGTATCGAGGGCAAGCCTAGCCTCATCCCGACCTGCACGGTACATCTCAAGGAGTTCCTCCCTGGCCCTTGAGACCTTTGTGTCGATACCCGCTATCTTAACTGCTCCTGCATGTGAAAAACATTCATTCGCTGTTTTCTCACCATCGTCTATTTTCCTGAGCATTTCAAGGTCAAGGGGTCCGTGTATAACTCCCATGGCACCTACACATGCATCCATGGCACCGACTATCCTGCCATCCTGTATCAGCATCGTGACGGTATTTGAACTTATGTCTGATACGATCATATTCTCCCAGCCGGTCTCAAGGTATGCGTTGTAGCAGATGCTCACCTTCTCGGGGCTCGCATGGTGGGAGTAGGCTGCCCTGAACCTCTCATCAAGGCAGGGCGTGTTCCGGTGGAGGCCAGGTATGAGGAGGGTGGGTATCCCCGATGATTCGATTTCACTGTATACTGCTGTTCCACCGCCTGTGACCTTACCTGCCCCTCCAATGGAGATTATACCCCTGTTTTTCACCCTCTCAATGGGCTTTATGGTGCTTATGGCGTCACCCATGGCATAGGTTATTGCCATGAGGTCTATCTCGTTGAGGGGAACCCTATCTTTGAGTTCATCAAGGGCGGAGGCTCTACCTGTTGATAGGTCCTCCCTCCCTATCTTGAAGTGTTCAGCATCATCACCGAGGATGGTGAAGGAGACACCCGTGGTCCCATGGTCCATACCCACGAATACCAAACCAACCACCTGAAAAAGAAGTTAAGGGGGGTTTACTTCTCGAGTCCGCAGAGTTTCCTCAGCTTTGACCCGACTTCCTCTATCTCCAGTTCACTCTCCAGCTTCCTCATCCTCTTGAGCATGGGGGCACCCGCCCTGTTCTCAAGGGCCCACTCCTTGGCGAATTTACCGTTCTGGATCTCCTTGAGGATCTCATCCATTTCCTTCTCAGTCTCCTCTGTTATGATCCTTCCTCTCCTTGTAAGGCCGCCGAACTCTGCGGTGTTACTCACATTGTGCCACATCCCCCTGAATCCCCTCTCATAGATGAGGTCCACTATGAGTTTGAGTTCATGGCAGGTTTCAAAGTAGGCTATCTCTGGCTGGTAACCGGCCCTCACAAGGGTTTTGAATGCCGTGTTTATGAGTTCTGTGACACCACCACAGAGCACAGCCTGCTCACCGAACAGGTCTGTCTCTGTTTCCTCCCTGAAGGTCGTCTCAAGGACCCCTGCCCTGGCAAGTCCACATGCCTTTGCCATTGCAAGTGCCTGCTCCATTGCATCGCCTGTTGCATCAACCTCAACAGCCACAAGGCCGGGTATGCCGAAGCCCTCAAGGTAGGTCCTCCTTACCATGGCACCCGGACCCTTCGGGGCCACCATTGTAACGTTGACTCCTTCGGGTGCCTTTATGTAGCCGTAGTGTATGTTGTATCCATGTGAGAAGGATATGGTGTTACCCTCCTTGAGGTAGGGCCTTATTGACTGTTCGAAAACGGTTTCCTGTATCTCATCGGGTATGAGTATGTGTATGATGTCGGCCTCCCTTGAGGCGTCCTCGATGGTCATGACATTCATGCCATCATCATGGGCCTTCTTCCAGGAGCTACCACCCCTTCTGAGTCCAACTATCACGTTGAGTCCGCTGTCAGCCATGTTCCTGGCCTGGGCTTCGCCCTGGCTCCCGTAACCTATAACCGCTATCTTTTTATCTGCCAGTATCTCCATGTCAATGTCATTTTCATAGTATATCTTCATAAAAAACCTCCTCAAGTTCTAATTAACAGCTCATTTAAAATAAAATTTATGGGAGTCCCGGTCTGATCCGGAATTTTTCCGCATTGAGCATCACATTGTCCTGCTTCCACGGGACATTGCAGTTGGCCCTGTCCTTGCGAGTTCCTTTATTCCAAAGTTCCTCAGAAGCTCCAGGAAGGCGTCTATCTTTTCAGAGTCCCCTGTAACCTCAACTGTCAGGGCATCGGGACTCACATCCACTATCCTCCCCCTGAATATGTTGGTGTACTGTATTATCTCTGACCTTTCACTCTCTGATGGGGCGTGGACCTTGACCATGCAGAGCTCCCTCTTAACAGTTGCCGCGGGTTCAAGGTCCCTGACCTTTATGACGTCTATGAGCTTGTTCAGCTGCTTTGTTATCTGCTCAAGCACCCTGTCGTCGCCCCTGGCGATTATTGTCATCCTGGCAATGCCTGGGGTTTCTGATTCCCCGACCGTTATGTTTTCAATGTTGAATCCACGTCTTGTGAAGAGTCCTGCAACTCGCTGGAGCACTCCTGGTTTGTGCTCCACGAGGGCGCTTATGATATGGGTATCGGGTTCCATCTCAATCACCATCCGCCTTCCCTGGGGAGTATTTAATTTCCTGGGGGTCCTCCCTTTCAACCCGGTACTCCCCCACTATCTCGGTGAGACCACAGCCGGGGGGGACCATGGGGAGTATCTCATCAGGATCTATCACTATATCAAGGAGGGCAGGTTCACCAGACCTTATTGCCCTTGAAAGGGCTTCAGAGGTTTCACCGGGTTCCTCTATCCTCTCAGCCTCCACTCCAAATGATTCAGCCAGCTTCACAAAGTCCGGAACTTCGCCCAGGTGTGTATGGGACATTCTCTCATCATAGAAGAGGCGCTGCCACTGCGCCACCATTCCAAGGTGCCTGTTGTCCATGATACATATCACCACCGGGATGTCGTATTCCCTTATGGTTGCAAGGTCCTGGCAGACCATGAGGAATCCGCCGTCACCGCACACTGCAACAACGTCACTATCAGGCAGTGCCACCTTGGCACCTATGGCGGCTGGAAAACCGAAGCCCATTGTTCCAAGGCCTCCTGATGATATGAACTTTCTGGGGGCACGGGATGTGTAGAAGTGGGCCATCCACATCTGGTTCTGTCCCACATCCGTTGTAACGACCGTCTCGTCATCAAGGACCTGGCTTATCTCCTTTATAACCTGCTGGGGCTTCAGGGGCACCTCATCATAGCTCATCCTTGGCATGCAATCGGCACGGAATTTCTGGACGCTTTCAAGCCATTGGCTGTCCCTCTTTTCATATTTTTTGAGTTTTGCTATGAGTTCCCTGAGGACGTTTCTTGCATCTCCAACGATGGGGACATCAACCCCAACGTTCTTACCTATCTCAGCGGGGTCGATGTCGACGTGTATTATCCTGGCGTTGGGGGCGAATTCTGCAACGTTCCCTGTTGTACGGTCTGAGAATCTGCATCCAACGGCTATGAGGCAGTCGCATTCGTCCACTGTCAGGTTCGCCACCTTGCGGCCGTGCATGCCGAGCATACCCATGGCTGAAGGGTGGTCCTCAGGAAAGGAACCCTTACCAAGGAGTGTTGTTGTCACCGGGGCCTTTATGAGATCTGATAATTCCTTTATCTCCCTGGACGCCCCTGATATTATAACTCCTCCACCAGCAAGTATGACGGGTTTTTCTGACCTCCTTATGAGTTCAGCGGCCCTCTTTATCTGGAGGGGGTGGCCCTTTACATTGGGCCTGTACCCTGGGAGCTCCAGGTCATCAACCTCCTCCATGATCTCCTGTTCCTGTATATCCTTGGGGAGGTCTATAACAACCGGTCCTGGCCGTCCTGTCTTTGCTATGTGGAAGCTTGCCCTGACAATTGCAGGTATCTCGCTGGCGTCTGATGGCTGGAAACTGTGCTTGGTGATGGGCATGGTTATCCCTATCATGTCCACCTCCTGGAATGCATCATTTCCAATGAGGTGTGTTGGGACCTGACCTGCAATGGCCACGATGGGGGCTGAGTCCATGTAGGCCGTTGCAATGCCTGTTACAAGGTTTGTTGCCCCGGGACCGGAGGTAGCTATGCAGACCCCCACCCTTCCTGAGGCCCTTGCATATCCGTCTGCAGCGTGTGCTGCGCACTGTTCATGTCTTACGAGGATGTGTTTAAGTTCAGAATCATAGAGCATATCATAGAGTGGCAGTAACTGTCCACCGGGGTATCCGAATACGGTGTCTGCTCCCTGATCCAGAAGTGATCTGATTATTGCCTGGCCACCTTTCATTGGAAACACCTTGAACGGAATCTGTCATTATTATTAATGACATATTTCCTATAAAATATATACTTTCAAATAAGTGCTAAGATTATATAAAACAATAGGGAGATTTAACCTTATCAATTTCCAGGAGGATTATCCGATGAAAATACTTGTTGTGGGAACAGGAGCAAGGGAACATGCCATATGCAGTGCACTGGCAGATGAAGCAACCATATACTCTGTGATGGGTAACAGAAACCCGGGTATATCAAGGCTCGCCAGGGAATTCACTGTTGCTCCTGAAGTTGACACCGAAGGGGTGGTCAGGTTCGCATCAGAGAAGGGAGTTGACATGGCATTCATAGGGCCGGAGGCCCCCCTTGAGGCTGGACTGGTGGACGCCCTTGAGGAGGCAGGTATACCCTCGGTGGGACCCACCAGGGATGCAGCCCGCATCGAAACAGATAAATCATTCATGCGCAAACTCTTTGAGGATTACAGAATACCGGGGTCAATAACCTACCGGGTCTTCAGTGACCCTGAGGAGCTACGTGAATTCATGGAAGACTTTGACAGTGAGGCAGTTGTAAAGCCAGTCGGCCTCACAGGAGGAAAGGGCGTCAAGATAGTTGGAGAACACCTCAGGGATAACATGGAGGCCCTCAAATACGCAACAGAGGTCATTGAGAAAAGGATAGGCGGTCATCCCAGTGTGGTGATAGAGGAGCGGGTTGTTGGAGAGGAATTCACTGTACAGGCCTTCTCCGACGGTGAACACATAGTGCCAATGCCAGCAGTCCAGGACCACCCCCACGCCTATGAGGGCGACCAGGGCCCCATAACAGGAGGGATGGGATCATATTCTGACTCAGACGGGCTTCTTCCATTCCTGACACAGAAGGACTATGAAGACGCCGTGGAAATAATGCAGAGGACGGTTGATGCCATAAGGAAGGAGACAGGGCCCTACAGGGGCATACTTTATGGTCAGTTCATGCTCTCTGCAGATGGTCCGAAACTCATAGAGTACAATGCACGATTCGGTGACCCTGAGGCAATGAACGTGCTCCCATTACTTGAATCCAGCATGCTGGAAATATGTGAGGGTATAGTGGATGGAAACCTTAAATCAGCAAGTTTCATGAACCTTGCAACGGTCTGCAAGTATCTGGTACCTGAGGGCTACCCTGAATCAGGTGTTGCCGGCGCCGAGATAAAGGTTGACGAGAAGAAGATAGAGGATATGGGCGTCATAACCTATTATGCGGCTGTGAACCAGGAGGATGATCACATATACACATCATCATCCCGTGCACTTGCACTCGTGGCCCCTGCAGATGACATATACTCTGCAGAGGAGCTCTGTGAGGAAGCAACGGCCCATGTGAAGGGAAGGCTCTACCACAGGAGGGATATAGGTACCAGGGAACTCGTTGAGAAGAGGATTAAACATATGGAGGACCTGCGGTCCTGAGGGAGTTGGGCAGATGAAGCACCTTCTATCTGTATGTGACATGGATAACGTGGTGGACCTCCTTGACCTCGCAGATGACTACAAGGAGGGGAAGATCAGGGAAAAGATCCTCAGGGGTAAAACACTTGCCATGATCTTTGAGAAGTCATCAACAAGGACCAGGGTATCCTTTGAGGTTGGGGCATTCCAGATGGGGGCTCAGCCCCTCTACCTCTCTGCATCGGACCTTCAGCTTGGAAGGGGCGAACCAATAGCGGATACAGCAAGGACCCTCAGCAGATACGTTGATGGAATAATGATAAGGGCCATAAGTCACTCCGACGTGGTTGAACTTGCAGGCGAGGCATCTGTCCCGGTCATCAATGGTCTGACAGACCTGGAACATCCATGCCAGGCCCTGGCCGATATGCAGACCATCAGGGAGAAGCTGGGGGGATTCGATGGAAGGCTGGTTTTTGTGGGTGATGGTAACAATGTCTGCCACTCTCTCCTCCTCATAACAGCCACCCTGGGGATGGACATGGATGTTGCCTGCCCCCCCGGCTATGAACCTGACCCCGGCATCAGGGAGATGGCAGGGAAAATAGCAGATGAGACAGGTTCACGGATAAGGGTAATTCATGATCCCTCCGAGGCTGTCAGGGGGGCCGACGTGGTTTACACCGATGTCTGGGTGAGCATGGGATATGAAGACGAGGCTGAGGACCGTTTAGAGGTCTTCAGACCATACCAGGTGAATATGGAGCTCATGGAACTTGCAGCTCCCGAAGCCATATTCATGCACTGCCTGCCGGCTGTGAGGGGCCAGGAGACAACAGCCGAGGTTATTGACGGTCCCCATTCGGTTGTCTGGGATCAGGCAGAAAACAGGCTCCATGCCCAGAAGGCCATAATGCACTGGCTCATGGGGGATATATGAGTTCCACTCAGCAGGTTTATGGGCTTAAAGCTCATTAAAACCTTATCATATTCATTCAGGACACCAGAATCGTGACGCAGGGTGTATGGCAGGATCATATTCTTACCCCAGAATGCCACTGATGCATGTTTAAAGAAATTTTTCATCCGTCAATTAATTAATAGAAAAACCTTAATGATCGTGATCCAGTCCAAAGACTCCAGGCCACTCAAAAAAAATTTTAATGAAGGATCCGAAGTGATCCTACATGGTCTCCGGGGCATGAATTCCCAGGAGATTGAGGGCGTTTCTGAGGGTTTTTCTAACAGAATCAACAAGTCTAAGGCGTGCACCCTCAAAATCAGATCCTATAACAGGCGTGGACCTGTAGAAACTGTTGAAGGTATTTGCAAGGTCCTGGGCATACTGTGCCACAGGGTGAACCCTCCTTGCAAGTGCAGATTCTTCAACCACCACAGGGAAACGTGCAAGAAGACGGACAAGTTCTCTCTCATCACCTTCGGGCTTCCATCCATCTTCAATATCCTCCTCACCAGTGAATGACGCCTTCTCAAGGAGTTTACATGCCCTTGCATGGGCGTACTGGATGGATGCACAGCCACGCTCAAAGCTGAGGGCATCATCCCACCGGAATACGATGTGCTTCTCGGGTGAGAGCCTTGCTATGTAGTACCTTATGGCACCGTTGCCGATGGACTCTGCAATATCATCTGCAACATCATCGGGAAGATCCCGCCGCTTTTTAACCTCATGAAGGGCCCTGCTGTGGGCTTCATCCATAAGCTCATCCACGGATATGAACACACCCCTCCTGGTGGACATTGAACCCTCAGGGAGTGTTATGAACTCATAGAATATGACCTCGGGTCTTTTACCTCCCAGGAGTTCCACTGCAATCCCCACCTGCTCGGCTGCAAGTTTATGGTCCGATCCAAGGACATCGATGATAACATCCCCCTCCTCTGACTTCTGGAGGTGGTAGGCTATGTCCCTGGTTGAGTAGAGGGAGGTTCCATCTGACCGTGTGAGCACCAGTTCCTTCTCAAGGCCGAATTCCTCAAGGTCGAGGTATAGGACGTCGTTCTCGCCGGTGTAACCGGTTTTTCTGAGGGATTCTATCACCCTGTCAACGGTACCATCCCTTACGAACTGGCCCTCCCATACGAAGCGGTCGTGGTGAACGTGGAGCCTTTTCATGGTCTCCTCCATCCCGCTGAGGCAGTACTCAACAACCTTCCTGAATAGCTCCTCGTTCTCCCCTGCCTCATACTTCCTTATTAGTTCATCCACCTCGTCCCTGATCCCTGGATTTTCCTTTAGCCTCTGGTTGACCTCGAAGTAGAGTTTACCTACCCTGTGGTCCATCTTATCCCCGGGGTAGTCCTCAAGGTCTCCATCAAGGTTCAGCAGGCCCCAGACTATCATGGCGATCTGTCTACCCATGTCATTAACATAGTACTGGGTTTCGACGTCGTAGCCAGCCATCCTCAGTATCCTTGCAAGGGAATCCCCTATGATGGCGTTCCTTATATGGCCTATGTGAAGGGGACCGTTGGGGTTGGCCGAGGTGTGTTCCAGGATCACCCTCTCATCCCTGGGGGGATGTGAACCGTAGTCATCCTGGATGGACTCCAGTAGTCTGCTGGAGAATCTGCCGTAATCGACGAAAAAGTTGATGTAGGGCCCCTTGGATTCAATGGTCTCAAATATTTCAGGGGTTTCTATCACAGACATTATATCCGCCGTTATTTCAATGGGGGCCCTTCTGAGTTTACCTGCAAGTTCGAAGGATACTGTGGATGCAAGGTCCCCGAGCTGGGGGTTTGGTGGTTCCTCCAGTTTTATTTCAGGGGGTACCTTTATACCGAGCTTTTCAAGTGCCGCTGTTATTGAATCCCTAGCCTCTTTTTCAATGTACCTGAACATCTCTTCACCTGCCTTATTCAGAGTCCCTTAAGCCAGAGTGTTATGTATCCAACCCTAGGTATCATGAGGGGCTGTGAACCCACCGTCAGCACCCTCGCCTCAACCTGTGATGGATAGACAGGGGCCGGGTCCGGGTCCTGGTTGTTATCACCCTTTGTGATGTAATATCTGGCCCCGTTTCTGTCAGTCTCAACGCCTATGACCCGGTGTATCACGGGTTCAGGGAACCAGGTGGCGTCATAGATGATTATGTCACCCTTTCTGATGCTTTCAGGGTCCATCTCCTGGACCCCGAAGAAGCTGGTCTTCTCGATTATGACGATGTCTCCACGGTAGAAGACGGGTTCCATGCTCCCTGATACAACCACGTTCATGTGCTGGGAGGCAACCACTGCCAGCACAAGTAGAAGGAGGTACGCGGCTGCCTCAATTACTTCGCGTCTGTCGTTCATATGGACACCTATCTGAGTACTGCACCTGTATCTGCGGATCCTGCCAGTTTACGGTAACGTGCAAGCCATCCCTTAACACTGCGGCGGGGTTTAACTGCACTCTGGAGTCTCTCCTCAATTTCCCGGGGACTAAGGTCAACCTCAAGTTTTCTTGAGGGTATATCTATTCTGATGATGTCCCCATCATTCACCGCGGCAAGGGGACCGTCCTCCATGGCTTCAGGCGATACATGGCCAACGCAGGGTCCCCTTGTACCACCTGAGAACCTTCCATCGGTTATAAGGGCGACCCTTTCAAGGCCCATGCCTGCAATCGCAGATGTCGGGTTGAGCATCTCCCTCATGCCGGGTCCTCCCTTGGGCCCCTCGTAGCGTATGACGATCACATCACCCTCATCTATCCTGCCACCGAATATGGCCTCCACGCATTCATCTTCACTGTTAAAGACCTTCGCAGGACCCTCATGAACCATCATGTCCTCTGCAACGGCTCCCTGTTTCACGACCGATCCCCGGGGCGCCAGGTTACCCCTGAGTATTGCAAGACCGCCCTCACTGTGGACTGGACTGTCAAGGGGCCTTATGACGTCCCTGTGTCCTACCTTCACATTCTCAATGTTCTCCTGGACTGTTCTGCCTGTGCATGTTACACATTCCCTGTTTATATGGTCCTCCAGGGTTTTTAAGACGGCGGGTATCCCGCCTGCCCGGTCAAGGTCCAGCATCATGTGTTCACCTGCCGGGGAGATTGATGCTATGTGGGGTATTACCCTGCTCAGCTCATCAAAGAGGTCCAGGTTGATGTTGAGTCCATCGATTTCAGCTGCGATGGCCGGGATGTGGAGTGTGGTGTTTGTTGAACCCCCCAGGGCGAGGTCAACCATAACCGCATTCTCAAAGGCCTCCTGGCTCATTATCATGGTTGGCTTCAGATTTTCCTGCACCATTTCAACTATCCTCTTACCTGAGAGCCTTGCAATCTGCCTCTTACGTGAGCTTACGGCGTGGGCGGTTGCACAGCCAGGGAGGCTCATGCCCAGGGCCTCCGTCAGGCATGCCATGGTGTTGGCTGTGAATAGACCCGCACAGGATCCTGGCCCCGGGCAGGCGCATCTTTCGAGTTCTTCCAGTTCATCCTCTGACATCTCACCTGCGCTGACTGCTCCAACACCCTCATAAACGTTTATGAGGTCCACCTTTCTTCCCTTAAATTCTCCAGGGAGCATTGGCCCGCCGGTCACGACTATGGCCGGTATGTCAAGTCTGGCCGCTGCCATGAGCATCCCCGGGACTATCTTGTCACAGGTTGGAAGCAGCACCAGCCCGTCAAGGGCATGGGCCATCGCCATGCTCTCCACGGTGTCTGCAACTATCTCCCTTGATGCCAGGGAGTACTTCATCCCGTCGTGGTTCATGGCTATTCCATCACATATCGCCATGGTGTTGAATTCAAATGCGACACCCCCCGCAGCATTCACACCCTCCTTAACAGCCTCTGCAAGTTCCCTCAGGTGGATGTGGCCGGGAACTATGTCAGTGTAACTGTTGGCTATACCTATGAATGGTTTCTCGAAGTCATCATCTGTCAGGCCGCAGGCCCTCAGGAGGGATCGGTGGGGCGCCCTCTGGATTCCCCTCTTTATTGTATCACTCTTCATGGAATCACCATTATTATCATCAACCCGATTATTATTAAATATTGGGGGATAATTAATATTAAAGTTACTGCCATATATTATAACATGGACTTCCCGGTAATTAAGTTTTTGATAGCTCTTGCAATAGGTGCGCTGGTGGGTATTGAGAGGGAGCGGCGGATCAAGAGGACAGAATTTGCAGGTATAAGGACCTTCATGCTCATATCACTTGTAGGGGCACTGTCAGCCTATCTTTCAGGAAAGTTTTTTCTGGCGTTCCCTGTGGCATTCCTTGGGATCATCCTCCTCATAGTCGTAAGTTACACAGCAAGCACCAGGGAGGGCGGTGATATCGGGGTAACCGGGGAGGTGGCTGCCCTTGTCACATTTCTCCTGGGGGCAATGTGTGTTGCATATGACTACCGGCTGGCGGTGATGCTCTCAATCATAGTAACGGCCATTCTGGCCCTGAAGAGGTACATACACGTTGCAGTGAGGAGGATAAGTGAGAGGGAGATGATAGACACCATAAAGTTCCTGATAATAGCCTTCGTAATCCTCCCCCTCCTTCCTGACACCGCAACTGGCCCCTGGGGTGTCTTCAATCCCTACCAGGTCTGGCTCATGGTGGTTTTCATATCTGCAATAAGTTATGCTGGATACATAGCCATGAAAATAGCCGGACCCGAAAGGGGCCTTGGGGCTACAGGGATCATAGGGGGCCTGGTTTCAAGTACTGCAGTTGTAACTGCAATGGCAGGGAGGGTGAGGGATTCGGAGGACCTTATGGGACCAGCGGTATTCGCGGCGGTCATTTCAAGTTCCATGATGTTCTTCAGGATACTGCTGGAGGTCTCAGTTGTTAACTCCTCACTTGTGGGTTATGTGGCCCCTCCCATGCTTGCAATGGGTGTTCTGGGTGTTATGCTTGCAGCCATGTTCATGAGGTCATCATCAGGGATCGATTCAGACATCAAGATTGAAAATCCCTTCTCTGTCAAACCAGCCCTAATATTCGGGGCCCTATTCCTTGCAATACTCTTCATATCAAAGGCTGCCAGCGTCTATCTTGGCCGTGGGGGTGTACTTGTGGCCAGTGTGATCTCAGGTGTTGCTGATGTTGATGCAATAACTGTGAGCATGTCAATCCTTGCAGCAGGGGGCTCCATCTCACAATCAACTGCTGCAGCCGCCATAACACTGGCGGGGGTCTCAAACACCCTGATAAAGGGGGGAATAGCCCTTGTTCTTGGAACAAAAAAATTCGGGAAAAGGGTGGGGACCCTTTTCGTTGCAATCATAACAGCCGGGTTGCTGGCTGTTCTCTTAACATAGATCAGGAGACTGGTTGTTGCTGTTTTATTGACCTGGATCAGGACCTTATCATGGTGAGGAGCATCTTGAAGGGTTTCACCGCCATCACGGCGTGGGGCTTTTCTGCAGGCATGATTATCATCTCACCTGCAACCAGGCGGTGCTTCTCTCCGCTTATGGTGACTTCGGCCTCACCATCAATGACCTGTACCATGGCATCGAAGGGGGCGGTGTGTTCACTGAGGCCCTGACCCCTGTCAAAGGCAAAGAGGGTAACTGTACCTGTCTCTTTGCGGATTATCTCCCTGCTGACCACCGAGTCGTCCTGGTAATCGATGAGGTTGCTGATCTTCATCACCTTTCCTGTGAGATCCAGTTAAATCACCCCAGTATCTTCCTGATATCCTCTTCAGGGTCACCTATTGGTGTGAGGTCATAGTTATCAACCAGGAACTTCACTATGTCCTCGTTGGCCCAGCCAGGCAGGATTGGACCGATGTACATGCCCTTGAGGTCCAGTGATAGGAGGCTCCAGAGTATGGCGGCTGCCTTCTGTTCCATCCAGCTGAGGATTATGCTGAGTGGCAGCTCATTTATATCCATCTGGAAGAGGTTGCTGAGGGCCTCAACGAGTTCAACTGCCACTATGGCATCGTTGCACTGCCCGAGGTCTATGAGCCTGGGAACCCCCTCGATGTCACCCAGGTCCATGGAGTTGAACCGGTACTTTCCACAGGCCAGTGTAAGGACAACGGTGTCCTCTGGCAGTTTTCTCACGAATTCGGTGTAGTATTTTGCCCTGGGGAGGGGGGAGTCACAGCCACCCACAAGGAAGAATCTCCTTATCTTACCATCCTCAACCAGCTCCCTGATCTTATCTGCCAGTGAAAGTATGGTTGATAACCCGAATCCTGTTGTGAGGGTCGTGGCATCCTCTTCACTGAGTGGGGGTAGTTCAAGGGCCTTATCTATGAGGGGACTGAAGTCATAGCCCTCCAGGTGTTCAACTCCGGGCAGGGCTGCAACACCACAGGTGAACATGCGATCCCTGTAATCATCGCGGGGAAGCAGGACACAGTTAGATGTTCCAAGTATGGCAGCAGTGTAGCGTGAGAAGGTGTCCTTCTGGTCGAACCATGGGCCTCCGAGCTGGCCGGCAAGATGGGGGTACTTCCTGAGTCCAGGGTAGCCATGGGCTGGCAGGAGCTCTGAATGGGTGTAGACGTTTATGCCGGTACCCTCGGTCTGCTTCAGAAGCTCCTCGAGGGCCCTGAGGCTGTGGCCGGTTGCGATTATGGCGGGACCTTCAAGGGCCCCCACCCTAACCTCGGTGGGCTCGGGTTCCCCGTAGGTGTCAATGTGGGCCTTCTTCAGGAGCTTCATGGTCCTGATGTTCATCTCACCTGCTTCAAGGGCAAGGTCTATGAATTCCCCGGCATCGAAGTTAACGTTTGTGAGGGTTGAATAGAATCCCCTCTCAAGGAAGGCGTCCACCTCCTCATCAGTGTATCCGAGTTCCCTGGCATGGTAGAGATAGGCTGAAATTCCCTTTATTGCGAATAGAAGGTTGTCCTGGAGTCTGGCAACTGTTGGTTCCTTTCCACAGACTCCCCTGATTGTGCAGGCCCTTCCACGGACGGTCTGGGAGCACTGATAACAGAACATGTCTATATCCTCGGGTCGCACCCGTTTTATTTCACCCCGGAGGGGTTCAAACTGGTCCTTGCCCACGTTGCACACAGGGCAGAGCCAGTCATCCGGAAGTTCCTCAAAGGGTGTCCCGGGTTCTATACCTGAGCGGGGGTCACCCACCTCCGGATCATATATGTAGTCACATACCTTGCAGCGGTACTTCATTTTCAATCACCATATTAAAAACTGGCAGTAAATTATATATAATTTTTGTCACTATTTCAGTATAAAATGTAACAGATAGATGGGGAGGGGACTCCAGGGATATAACGAGTGAGGTGTGTTTATGGATAGAGGTGTTAATGAAGCCCTGAAGATCATGGGTCTGACAGATTATCAGGCCTCAGCCTACACTGCAATGGTCACGCTGGTATCTGCCAGGGCAGTGGAGGTTGCCGAGGTCTCGGGCATTCCAAGATCAAGGGTCTATGAGGTCCTGAGGCAGCTCTCAGACAGGGGCTTCGTGGAGGTTGAGAGGGGTAAACCCATGAGGTACCATGTGGTGCCACCCTCAGAGGTGTTCAGGAGGGAGAAGGGTAGGATCATCAAAAAACTTGATGAGGCCATGTCCAGGCTTACCGAAATCTATGAGGACAGGGTTGCCAGGGTACCGACACCTGTATGGCTCATCCATGGACAGGAGAAGATTGTGAAGAAGGAACTGGAGATAATATCCCGTTCAAGGAAGGAACTCAAGATGAGGATGGGCTTCATATTCAGGGATGAAATAAAGGCACTCCGCCCGGCCCTTGATAGAATAACCGATCGTGGAGTTGAGGTGAGGATCATGGCCAGGGATGTAATTGATGTACCCGGTGAGGTTGAGGTGAGGAGAATACCCCCTGTCAGGATGCTTGTCCGGGATTCACAGGAGATGATGTGGATATTCTCACGCTTCACACCCGATGGTGCACCCATCCCTGAAACCGCCATCGGGATATGGAACCAGTACCCTGAGATCGCAGAGAACTATGCCAGGATATTCGACACGGTATGGAAGGGGGGTGCCGGGAGGTCACCTTAAGATCCTTTCAATCGCAGAGACAGGACATTTCCATTTCAATCAGCACAGAATGTACCTCATTGAAGAGGTTCAGGAGATCCCTTAAGGGTCATCATCTGAACATTACTAGGGGTTTAAAGATCCACCGGAGCAATATTTAAAAACCCTCACCTTAAAAACAATAACATTAGTTATTCTTACCAAGGTGATGGCATGAGGATACTGTTAATTCACTCTGATTACTTGAAATACGAGACAAAGAATAAAACAGGGATAGCAGAGGAAATCCCTGAAGATAAGATGCAGGGAGATTTCAGGGAGTCCCTGGTGGTTTTCACAGCAGTGGAGGCTGAAGATGAGGATAACCCTGAATCAGTAATTGAAAACGCGGTTAATGAAATAATAAAGGTTTTCAATGACGTTAAGGCAGAGAACGTCGTGATATACCCTTACGCACACCTCAGCTCCTCGCTCAGCTCCCCCAAAACAGCGGTGGAGGTCCTTGAGGGAATGGAATCAGCCCTCCGCAGCGAGGGTGTTGATGTCTCAAGGGTTCCTTTCGGGTGGTATAAGGCCTTCAAGATATCCTGCAAGGGTCACCCACTATCAGAGCTATCAAGGAGCATAAGGCCACAGCCCCCAAAGGTGGAGGAGGAGAGCGAGGAATCCGAGTGGTTCATACTCCACAGGGGAGAGACGGTTAAACCCGGAGACTTCGAGTTCAAAAACAGGGATCTTGAGAACCTGGTGAAATATGAGCTTGGCGAACTTGAATCCTCTGGTGAAGAACCACCACACGTTAGACTCATGAGGGAGAAGGGACTTGCAGACTATGAGCCATCAGCAGACGTTGGACACCTCCGGTGGTACCCCAGGGGAAGGCTGATAAGGGACCTTCTTGCAGACTACGTCTACATGCTTGTCACCAGTGAGGGGGCAATGCCAGTTGAGACACCCATAATGTATGACCTCGAGGACGAGGCAATCAGGGTACATGCAGAGAAGTTCGGTGAAAGACAGTACAGGATGAAGAACAGGAAGGAACTCATGCTGAGATACGCCTGCTGTTTCGGAGCCTTCAGGATCCTTTCAGACTCCTTCCTGACGTGGAAGAACCTGCCTGCATCCATATATGAACTCTCGACCTACAGCTTCCGGCTTGAAAAGAAGGGCGAGGTGGTTGGTCTTAAGAGGCTCAGGGGCTTTACAATGCCGGATCTCCACACGGTATGTGCTGACCTTGATCAGTCCCTTGAGGAATTCGCCAGGCAGGTCGAGATGTGCATGAGGACCGGCCAGGACCTCCAGGTGAACTATGAGGTCATATTCAGGGCCACGGCTGACTTCTATGAGGAGTACAGGGAATGGGTACATGAAGTAGCGGATAAAATCGGAAAACCAGTGCTCCTGGAGATACTCCCCTCAAGGAAGCACTACTGGATTGCCAAGATGGACTTCGCAGCCATAGACTACCTTGGAAGACCGATAGAGAATCCAACAGTTCAGATTGACGTTGAAAGCGGTGAGAGGTTCGGGATAACCTATGTTAACAGTGATGAGGAGGAGGTAAACCCAATAATCCTCCACTGCAGTCCAACAGGCAGCATTGAGAGGGTCATATGCAGCCTTCTTGAGAAGACGGCCATTGAAATGGATGAAAAACCACCTATGCTGCCCTTGTGGCTCTCACCCACCCAGGTACGTGTGCTTCCAATTGCAGAGCGCCACATGGAATATGCCAGTGACCTGGTATCAGAACTTATCGCAGCTGACGTAAGGGCTGACCTGGATGACCGATCAGAGACCCTCGGAAAGAAGATAAGGAATGCGGCCCAGGACTGGGTCCCCTACGTTGTTGTTATAGGTGACAGTGAAATGGAGGGCAAACTCACGGTCAATGTGAGGGAAACAGGTGAAAAGCTTCAGATGGGCCTGGATGAACTCATAGAACGTATAAGGGCTGAAACAGAGGGCATGCCCTTCAGAAGACTGCCGCTACCGGTTAAACTATCCGAGAGGATAAACTTCTAATAATTTTTTTTAATCTGATAACTTATAACTTATCACATATACTTTATAAGTTATAAATTATAACTTAGATCCAGCAGGTGATGAGATGGGAGAGGTAATTTCAATCATAAACCAGAAGGGTGGCTGTGGAAAGACAACAACAGCCGTTAATCTATCAGCAGCACTTTCCCTCCTTGACAGGAGGGTTCTTGTAATCGACATGGACCCCCAGGGCAATGCAACCACTGGGTTCGGGATAAACAAGTCAGAACTGGAGTCAACAATATACACGGTCCTGAGCCGAAAGGCAGCACTGTCCTCTGTGATAATGCCTGCAGAGCTCCAGGACCTCTACATAGCACCCAGTAACATATCCCTCAGCGGTGCCGAGATAGAGCTCAGCAGTGAGATAGGATACCATGCCATCCTCCAGGAGTCACTGGGGGATGTGAGGAATGACTTTGACTACATATTCATAGACGCCCCACCATCCCTGGGCATACTCACACTCAACGCCCTCGTGGCCTCTGACAGTGTCATAATACCCATACAGGCAGAGTACTATGCCCTTGAGGGCATGGCAGACCTCCTGAAGACAATGAACCTGGTGGAAGAACGACTCCAGAGTCCCTGTCCGATAAAGGGGATACTGCTGACCCTCTACGATTCAAGGACACGACTTGCAAGGGACGTACAGAGGGAGGTTGAGAAGTTTTTCGGTGAAAGGGAGAACATCTTCAGGACAAGGATACCCAGGAACGTTCGCCTTGCAGAGGCCCCCAGCCACGGTAAGCCCTGCATAACCTATGACCCCGAAAGTACAGGTACAGAGGCCTACATGAAACTTGCAGCTGAAATACTTGAAATGGAGGGATAGGATGACACAGAAGAAGGGCCTTGGAATGGGACTGGATGCACTGATCCAGTCAAGGACAAGGAAGGAACCTGAAAAAGATACCGGAAAGGATGATGATGCACGCATCCAGGAGGTCATACGGGAAGTTAAGAAGAATCCCCGGGTTACCCTTTGGTCTGCAAGATCAGCAGCTGTTTTAAGGTACCTTAAAAAGACGCAGCCAGAATTCAGCATAAGCAGGGAGGCATCTGCCCTTATAGAGCAGGCGGTGAGGAATAAGTACCCTGATATATGGGAGCTGTTTTCTGAACTTTAGGCGCCCGTGGATCGCCCATGGCTGCTTCACTCCCTTCTATCTTTACCCCATTCAGCCAGTGTGGACTGGAAGCCATCAAGGTATATGAATGGTTCTGCCCTATTCATCCTCACACCCATCTTTCTGAGCCTTTCAGGTGTGAGGCGTGTCCTGCTGCGCATCTCAATTATTCTCCTGGCAGACTTGGGACCGATCCCGGGGACCCTTATGATTTCATGGTAGGGTGCGCTCTCAAGGTCAACAGGAAAGATATCCATATCCATTGCAGCAGCATATTTCGGGTCAAGGTCCGTGTCAAGGTAGCCCCCACTGAACCTGAGTTCATCTGGACTGAAACCATAGGAACTGAGGAGGGAATCTGCCTGATAAAGCCTAAGAACCCTCATAGGATCAGCTTCATCCCTGGATTCGAGGGGAGTGCCCTCCATGGGCTGGAAGCCGCTGAAGTAAACCCTTTTAATTGAGAAACGGTCATGGATCCACCCGACTCTTTTCACTATATCCTCATCTGTTTCATCAACGGCCCCAACCATGAGCTGTGTGCTCTGACCTGAGGGTGCAAGTTCGGGGTGCCTCTTCCGTAACCTGTGTATCCACCTCATTCTCCGGAGTATATCAACACCGTAATCCTTGGTTGATGAAAGCTCATCCAGGCCATCGGGGGTGGCTGTCTCGATGTTGATGCTCACACGGCTTGCAAGCTCCATGGCCCTCTTTATGCTATCCATGGAGGATCCCGGTATGATCTTGAGGTGTATGTAACCACCATAGCCTTCCAGACGGAGGATCCTGAGGGTTTCTATGAGACGCTCCATGGTTTCATCCGGGTCGTGGCTGACACCGGAACTTAGGAAGAGACCATCAACATATCTCCTCTCATAGTAGTCAAGGAATACCCTGGCAATTTCCTCAGGGCTGAGCTCCACCGGCATCTCGCATGAGCTGTTTATACAGTACCTGCAGTCATTGCAGCACCTGTTGGTGAGGAGCACCTTGAAGAGGGGGACCCTGCAGCCCCTGTAACTGGTGTAGTAGATGCCAGGGACAGCTGTATTTCGCTGTGATGGGTCAGCACTGTAATCACACAGGTCAAACTGGGCGCTGTCACTTAGTACCTGGACCCTTTCACCGAGACTCATGGAGGTATATATGTGGAGGCTTCTATTAATTATTTTACCAGTACATGGACTGCCAGATTTTACCATTAGATTGGACTGCCAGATGACCAGAAATTAACCATTAAATGAGTTTTAATGACAGTTGGATATATGAACATTTTAACGGCTATTTCACAATTTAAACCACCGAATCAGGCACGAAATTCGAATCAGACCTCTAAATGATCCAGATGGATTTTGCAGCCTCTTTCAGTATAATCCATTGGACCATCGCAACCAGAAAGGAGCTTAAAATGACTTATTTTTCGAAAAAGACGATTTAGATTGTCAAAGAGGTTTAAAGGGGAAATAAAAATGACACATCCATTATCAGCATATTTGAAAAAGGATTAAAAGGTTTTAATTGAAAAAAAGAGTTTTATGATGCCTTATTTTTTGATTTGGAGGCAAAATATTTATATATGGCTTCGCAGTTATATTCCTACCATCCAGAGGGAACGATAAACGTATTTCTGGATTGGAGGCGGTACAATTAAGCGATTTTTTATTACATCCCTGTTCCTCCTTCCCATGGTAGCAGCAGGTGTGGCTGCTTCCCATGATGCGGAGGATGGAAGAACTTTGTAACCGTGAAGCCGGTTAAGGTTGCTGCAGCAAAGCACACCTACAAGAAAAAGAGGGTTCATACAAAGGCCTACTACAGGAAGAAGGTCTACAAGAAAAAGAGGGTTCATACAAAGGCCTACTACCGGAAGAAGGTCTACAAGAGGAAACACGTCAGGGTCTACAGACGCACATCCCGTGATGTGGGAGCATCTTACCACAGGGTAACTTCACAGTACGTTGAATCGGTGGGTAGATGTTCATGCTCACTCCACACAGACTACGCTGAACACAGGGCTGCCTTCAGGAACCACTGCCCCTTCTGTGGCAGGGACGGTACACTGAGGTATGAGAAGGGTCCCACCTGTCCAGAGGGTATGTGGGTATGCAGTCACTGTGACGCGGATTTCTGTCTTGTACATGGAAAGTCCCACACAGCAAGGGCAAGGTACCTTATCAGGTGCTGATGCAGTCTCTAAACTCCATCATCTTCTGTCGGCCGCAGGGTATCTTACGGGGCTGATGCATTCCATCAGCTCCGGTCATTTTTCTCTGTTTGTTACAAATAATTTAAATAAATTGAGCGCTGACCATCATACATGAGAGTTGTACTTGCAGGGACAGGGAGTGCGGTTGGTAAGACCACAATAGCAACAGGGATAATGAAGGCGCTCTCAGGTAGAGGCGTGCAGCCCTTCAAGGTTGGCCCAGACTACATAGACCCATCCTATCATACCATGGCCACCGGCAACACCTCAAGGAACCTTGACTCATTCTTCATGACAGAGGCCCAGATAAGGGAGGCATTCACAAGGGCCATGAAATTATCAGGATCCAGGATGGGCATAATAGAGGGTGTAAGGGGATTATATGAGGGTATAAGCCCGATAGGAGATACAGGAAGTACGGCATCAGTTGCAAAGGCACTCGATGCTCCGGTTGTCCTTATAATAAACTCAAGGAGCCTTGTTAAGAGCGCTGCAGCAATGGTCCTAGGATTCAGAAGCCTCGACAGGGAGGTTAAAATAGAGGGCGTCATACTGAACCAGGTCAAGAACAGGAGGCACTACCTCAAGACCAGAAGGGCCGTGGAGGAACTGACCGGCACAGCGGTTATTGGGGGCATACCCCGCAGCAGTGAACTCGAGGTTGAACAGAGACACCTCGGCCTTGTCCCTGCAGTTGAGAGGGATACCATAGCAGCCCAAATCGAGAAGTGGGGCCTTGCAATGGAGGAGTACATTGACCTGGAGGCCCTTCAGGATATAATGTCCTCCGCAGGGAAGATAAGGGGTGAAAGGCAACCTCTCTGGCAGAGGGGAAACAGAAAGAGGGTTAGGATAGGTGTTGCCATCGACGAGGCCTTTAACTTCTACTACCAGGAGAACATTGAGGCCCTTGAGGACAACGCAGCATCTGTGGTTCCCTTCAGCCCCATACACGACGAGGAGCTTCCAGATGTTGACGCCGTCTACATCGGTGGGGGATACCCCGAGATCTTTGCAGCGGAACTTGAATCCAACACCTCAATGAGGAAGTCCATCCAGAGGTTCCATGCAGATGGGAGACCTATCTTCGGGGAATGCGGGGGCCTCATGTACCTCATGAGTTCAATCGATGAACGTGAAATGTGCGGTGTTTTCCCACACCCCGCTGAAATGACAGGACGCGTCCAGGGATTGAGTTACGTGATAGCCGAGGCAGTGATGGATAACCTGATCACAGAGGCCGGTGATAAATTCAGGGGACATGAGTTCCACTACTCAAGGGTCCTGGGGGCTTCAGGCGGAAAATTCGCCTTCAGGGTCCTCCGGGGGAGGGGGATAGTGGATTCCCTTGATGGTATCACATCAGGCTCATCCCTTGCAAGCTACATCCACATACATGCCGCATCCTGCCCACAGTTTGCTGCAAATTTCACAAGGAATGCCTGGGAGTTTTAGCATGGAGGGATTTCTGCTGATCCAGAAGGGGGGGCCATAAATGAGGTTTGATGTGTTTTCACCATACTCAGTGGTGGCTGTCATTATAATCTACCTTTCCCTGGCACTGACCGGAACCGGACTCGGCCTGAGGGGACTTGAACCACCTTCAGCCCTTTCCATCATATACATTGCCACCGGAACGGTCGCCCTCATTGGAGGTGTTTACCTATCATCAGGGTTCAGGATAGGGAAGATAAGGACCCATGAAGGTTCCGAACCATTCCTCGTGGCTTTAGTGATTGCCGGAATTCTCATCCAGGCAATTAACCTGTATCTTCTGGGGGGAATCCCACTCCTAAGCGGATACCTCAAGGCAAGGGCTGTCACAAAGTTATGGTTCATCTCATACCTGTTATTCCTCCCATCCATCAACATACTCCTGGCAGCGTATCCACGGAGGAAATACTACATCCCCCTCATCATGGGGGCCATTCTCTTCGCCCTCACAGGTTACAGGACAACTGTGGTGGTCATACTCCTCAGCGGCACCATAACCCTCTACTATTCAGCCAGGCCCTCCTGGAGGGAACTGGGAGTTTTAATCTCTGCGCTTGCAGTTGCAGCTCTTCTTGTTGGCTACGTTGCAGTTAAATCCATTGAGTGGCAGACCTGGACCCTTAACCCGGTGGAACTTCTCCTCTACAGGGCAGGCTACACCCTCACAGTCTTTGACAGGATAATATCCCTGCAAGGTGCAACAGGCGGCAAACTTCTCTATTACACCCTGACAGGGTACATCCACTCCACCGACCCCAGGGCAATCGTTGGGGAGGTTGTACTGGGTTACAGCCACTCCACAACATCCACGATTTTTGGACCATCCCTCCTCGATTTCGGATTACATGCAATGCTTTTCCAGATGTTTATACTGGGCCTGCTTCTGGGGCTCATGCACCGAATTCAGGGAGTTCTCGACGGCTTTTTCACGGGTATATACTCCATCATACTGGCCCAGACAATTGTATGGGTTGAAACGGGACCCACGGACCTTGTGGTCTGGGTATTCTACCTTATAGGATTCATATCAGCAATATACGTTCTCTGGAGGTGTTACTCTGAGGCTGGCAGTTGCAGCTGAAATGGCCCCTGCGAAGACATTCCACCCCCTGATGGAAGACACTGAACATGATTATCACTGCCTCTGTCATGGCGATGGTGTTAGGGAGATCCTTGATGGCCTCTGTTCACGATTCTATTCCATGGGTGCAGGCAGGAGCCGGTCAGGGAGGGCGGTTGAGGTTGGAGCACTTGTCCTGAGGGACATCATGAGGACCTGGAGGCACCTCGGGGTGATAGAGCCTGACCTGGTCCTCACATGTGGAAATGCCGGCGATGTCAGGAAGGCCATAGCAGCTTCACGTCTCAGGGGTATCGGTGTCCTCCACGTTGAACAGGATATCTACAACCCCATCGAGATGATAGCCTTCGCAGACATTGTAACGGCACCTTCAGGACGCTACAGGGATTACCTTGAGGACCAGTACCTCCTTGAGAATGTTGAGGTCATCGGAGGATACCCCCACGCCCTCTATGTGAGCCGCCTCCAGATCGTAGACCCGGGGATAAGGGACTACACCCTCCTTGTACTTGGCGGGGACCTGAGGAGAAGGGACATACCGGAGGTGATCTCAGGGGTTGAAGCACTTGACAGGAGAGTCCTGGTTGTCCCGTTCCGTTTCAGCCCGGATTATGTCAGGAGCTTTGTAAAATCTGGCAACGTGGAGGTACTTGAGGGCTTCGTTGACCTTCCCTCCCTCATGAGCGCCGCTGACCTCATGGTATACGGTGCCGGAATGGGCATCACAATCGAGGCGGCGGTACTGGGTGTCCCCTCCATCAAGATTAAGGGCTTCCACGGGAGGCATGCCAGTGTTGACCTCGCCGGTGAGGTGGGGATACCGGTTGCTGATGCTGGTGATCTGAGGGATGTGGTGGATGATGTCAGACCACCAGCAGCATCAGACATTGTCAGAAACGCTGAAGCTGCTTTAAGCAAGCTTTCAGAACTTGTAGAAGATTTTAATGAATTTGCCGGTCCCAGAGGTGGTTTTAAGTCCATGAAACGAATCTGGGATGCCCGCAAACATTTCAGGTAGGTTGTTCTGGCTGTCTGCGCACCTCTTCTTTCTGGTAGTCCTCTTCTCATATTCTCAGCTGATTGTTTCTCTGGAGATCCCTGAGGTTCTTCCATATTCCACAGATCACCAACATTTATTAATAACATTTAATAATTAATTATTAACATCAGTATTAAAATGGAGGTTTTTGTTATGAGCACATCTCTGGGTGATGAGGTTATAGTCATGCAGAGCAGGAGCTACAGCTGTGGACCGGCAGCGCTTGCAACGGTCCTCAGAAACCTTGGAGTGAACTGTACCGAGGCAGAACTTGCAGAACTTGCAGGTACAGACGAATCAGGTACCACAATGTATGGACTGATCGTTGCAGCAACTTCAAAGGGCCTGAGAGCAAGGGGAGTTAAAATGGAACTCAATGATCTTAGAAAAAACCACATAGTCTTTGTTAAGTATGGAGACACATGTCACTACACAGTCATCATGTCCATGGATGAGAGAAATGTCACACTTGCAGACCCTGCACTTGGGAGGATCACAGTTAAGAGGGAGATATTTTCAAGGATCTTCACGGGCAATGTCCTTGTTGTTGAAAGACCCTGTGATTAATAAATTCAATATTAAATTAAATGATTAAAATATTATTTATAATTTGAATTTTAACCATCCGCATCCCAGCAACCGTGAAAAATATACTACTGATATAAAAGCTTAATCATAATCTTTAAATCATAAAATACTTAATAAGGTGCAAAATAATAAGATTCTGGTGATCTAATGGTTGTAAAAATTGGGATAATAAGATGCGGTAACATCGGGACCTCACCGGTACTTGACCTGTTACTAGATGAGAGGGCCGACAGGCCAAACATAGATGTCTGTGTGGTTGGTTCTGGTGCAAAGATGAACCCTGATGAAATTGAGAGGGCAGTACCCACCATGCTTGAAATGGACAGGGACTTTGTTATATTTATAAGTCCAAACCCCGGTGCACCGGGCCCTGCAAAGGCAAGGGAACTCCTATCAGAGGCTGACGTCCCTGCCATGATAATTGGTGACGCTCCAGGTCTGAGGGTAAAGGATGAAATAGAGGAACAGGGACTCGGTTACATCATAGTTAAGGCGGACCCAATGATAGGTGCCAGGAGGGAGTTCCTGGACCCAACAGAGATGGCATCCTTCAACTCCGACGTTATAAAGGTTCTGGCGTTCACAGGTGCATACAGGGTCGTTCAGAACACAATTGATGCCATGATTGCCGATGTTGAGGCTGGAAAGGCTCCTGAACTTCCACAGGTTGTTATAGATACCGACGTGGCTGTTGAGGCAGCAGGATATGAGAACCCATATGCAAAGGCCAAGGCCATGGCAGCATATGAGATAGCCACCAAGGTTGCAGATATAGACGTTAAGGGCTGCTTCATGGTGCAGGATCCAGACAAGTACATACCAATAGTTGCATCAGCACATGAAATGCTGGCCGCAGCAGCCAAACTTGCAGTAGAAGCAAGGGAGATTGAAAAGGCCAACGACACCGTCCTCAGGACACCACACGGTAAAGAGGGCGAAACATTAAGCAAAACTGATCTTCTGGCCAAACCAGAATAGATCAGTTCTGGTTTTACTTTTTTTCTCCCTTTAATATAATTTTAGAGGTCTCAGCTGAAAAGACATCCACACAAGTTTTGAAGTTCCACAGCAAAATGAAGTGGGGATGGAGAGGTTCAGATTAACCTATTCTCCGGAGATGTATACCAGTTTACCATCCCTGTAGACCCTCAGTTCACCCTCCTGGAATTCTTCCCATTTTTCATTGGTCAGAGGATTGCTTGCGATGATGTAGCCCTCCTGGTCGGGTCTTTTCTCATGGGCAAGGTTTATCTCGTAGTCATCGTCCAGGAGTTTCACTTTATCATAGGGTGCCCTTCGGTGCAGCTGGCAGAGACCATTGTATCCGGCATGGTCATGGTAACAGAAGAGATGCCTGCCATCGGATAGAAGGCAGTTGAATGTTCCGCGCTGGTTTATATCCCGCAGGAGGTCCCATAGCCACCTGTATTCTGATTCATCCTTGAATGTAACCCCCTTTTCGCTGATCTGGTTCATGATATGGCAAAAGGCTATCTCAGAGTCAGTTTCACCTACTGGCCGGTATCTTCCGTCTTCCAGGTTAAATTCTGCATTTAGGGTGCCATTGTGGGCGAATACATATTCTCTACCGTCCCACTCCCTCTGGAAGGATGGGTATCCTTGTGGGAGATCTCTCCACTGCTTTTAGTCCGGACATGGGACATTATGATGCTGGATCTGATAAGGTTATAGCCCTCCATGATCTCCGCCATAATGCTTTTTCTGGATTTTACTGGCTCCTTATACACCTGGACGGATTTGTCCGGATAGAAGGCAAGCCCCCATCCGTGGGGGTTGCGCTCTGATCTCATCCTGAAACCCCTCAAGGAGAAGGATGGCTGCACCTCCTGGTTGAAACACATTCCTAAAAGTTCACACAAAACGTTCACCCCCATTCCAGTTGATAACCGCGATTTGCAGTCCTTCAATGATATGATCATGGCCGGTGAGCCTGATCCTGATACAATATATGTTAAAAAAGGTTAATAAATGTTTACAAATTAAGATTTGATATTATCAGTGAATGGATATACTTGAAGCGTGTCTGATGTTTTCTGGGTCCCCATGGTGGTCTCTGGATGAACATGGCTGAGGCACAATCCACCATGGAGGTGACTCATGTTAATCAATGAAAAAAAGGGGCTTACGGTTGCGTGGAGAGGTGCTTTACTGTTTCAGTGGAGCCGGAATGCCGGCTAAATTATCTGGAACTGGAGTTTTCATCCCATATCCTGTTCCATATTACAATTTGCCCTTCGTGCTTGGAATTTCCCCGTGTTCAACCCGGACAGCGTCCCGGATTGCAAGGGCAAGGGCCTTAAATAGAGCCTCGGCCTTGTGATGGTCGTTCCTTCCCCTCACGGAGGCGTGGATGTTCATGGCTGCAGATACCGCAAGGGACTCAATGAAGTGTCCTATGTTCTGTGATTTCACATCACCTATCACAGCATCATCGAATTCCAGTTCAAGGACCGTATAGGGCCTTCCACTGAGGTCCAGGGCAACGGTTGCAAGGGCATCATCCATTGGGACCATGGCATGGGCCATCCTCCTTATACCGCTCTTATCACCCAGGGCCTCCCTCAGGGCCTCCCCCAGTGTGAGGGCAACATCCTCAACGGTATGATGGTCGTCAACCTCCAGGTCACCCCTCGCCTCAACCTCCAGGTCAAGGAGTCCATGGCGTGCAACTGATTCAAGCATGTGGTCAAGGAATCCGAGACCGGTGTTCACGCTTGATTTTCCACTCCCGTCGATTTCAAGATCCACCTTCACATGGGTTTCAAGGGTTTCCCTCGTCTTCATACTTCTTCTCATAGTTATCATCCCTGATAATTCTTATGGCGCCCTCAGGACACTTACTTGCGCAGATCATGCACTGGTGGCAGAATTCAAGATTTGATGGGGTTGCAGGCTTCCCTCTCTGGATGGTCCATATCTTACCACCCTTGGGGCATGCCTCCCGGCACTCGCCACATGCTGTGCACTTATCTGGATCAACAATTATCTTCAAGTGAACCACTCCCATCTTCATGAAAGGTTAATGCGTTTTGAGATTATGTGAACACCTCATATCTTCAGGACGGTAACAGCAACTGCCTTAAAACCGGCGTAGATCATTGTGCCCAGTTTAAGCTGGAGGTTCCTCTGTGAAGCCGGTGTTATATGGGTTTCAATTTCAAGTCCATCACCGGCGTCCACTCTGACCCTTACGATGTCCCCCTTCATCTCAAGACCTGTCACCCTCCCCCTGATGATGTTCCTCATGCTTGTGACCTGCCTTTCCCTCATCAGGACAACATCGTCGGGTTCAACAAGGAGGATGACCCTGTCCCCGGCGGATACATCCTCTGCACGGGCGGCATCAATGGTGAAACCCCCTACCACAACCCTGAGACCATCCGCTGAAACCTCCTTAACGACACCCTCAAGTTCATTCACAGTTCTCTGTCTTTCGAGGGCCCTCTTTAGTTTAAGGTACTCCTTGATGATCATCAGGCCTGTATCTGTGAGCCTGCTGCCTCCACCACCTCCCCTTCCACCACGCCGGGTCTCCACTATGTTCTCGCCAAGGATATCCTCGACGTTCCGTATGTATGCAAGGGCGCTTCTGTAGGGAATTCCAGCATCCCTTGCTGCAACTGTTATGGAGCCCATCCTGTGGATGAGGTTGAGGAGCTTGAACATTCTCTCATCAACCGGAACTTCAAGATCGTTGATAGGGATTCTACAGGCAAATCTCATTGTAGAACCTATGGCGCCGGTTCTTTATATCTTTATGCCATCAACTATCTCGCCCACCGGTCCATCAGATCAGCCATTCTTGCAACTGCACCACTGAGGGGCCCCATCCTTGCACCTAACCTTCGAATGAGCCTCACATCCCTCTTCTCAACACCACCGACAAGGAGAATGCTCAGACCATAAACCAGGGGAGCGAAGATGATGGCTGCAAGGAGGCCTGGGATGTTCTGGGGGAGCAGAATCATGAAACCACCCATAACCCCGGATGCAGTGGCTATCCTGATGAACGCCATCCCTGGAAGCTTCACACCTGTTATCTGTGTGGTCTTCCACAGGATTATGATCATTATAATTAGGGCTGCAAGGGTTGTTGCAAGGGCCCCTCCCTCGATCCCGAGCATGGGTACAAGGGCAACGTTGAGTACAAGGTTTATGATGGTCCCACCCACCAGGACATACATGGGGAGGCGGGGGTACCCTATCCCCTGGGCTATGCTTGATGATATCATGAAGAGGGTGTAGAAGCTCATACCCACCACGAGTATGCTGAGGGCCCCAGCCCCAAAGATGAAGTCCCTCCCAAAGAGGAGTTCAAGGAGGGGCCCTGAGAACACGGCTATACCCACACACATTGGCAGCACAAGGAGGGTCACGACCCGGTATGACTGGACAATGTAGGTCTCAAGGAGATTCTGATCCTTCAGGGCGAATGCTTCAGAGGCTGCTGGAAGTACAGCCGTGGCTACAGACATTGATATCACAAGAGGGAGCCTTGCAACAGGATCGGCGGCGGTGTAGTACCCCACCGAGGTTGTTGCCATGAAGTATCCTATTACGAATACGCTTATGTCGTATATGGCCATCTCAGAGAGGGCGGTTATTATGACCGGGATCGAGAAGGATATCAGGGTCTTGACAAGTCCAAGTTCCTCCCTGAGGCCCAGTCTCTTTTCGGGTGGGGCGGGCGGAAAGTAACTGTTTATCAGTCTGCGAAAGATGATTATGGCTGAGATGGCTGATGCAAGGAACCCCATGGAGGTGCCAATGACCGCCCCGGCTGCATAGAAACCTGCCATGACGAATACAACAGCCATTGTTATCATGAAAACCTGCTCAACAGCCCTTGTAATCACGACGTATTCCATGCGGTATATGCCCTGAAATGCTCCACGGAATGCCCCAACAATGACACTGAATGGTGTTATGAGGGCAACCGCCTGGAGGGGGTACTGGGCCGCTGGTTTGTGGAAGAAATCATTTGCAAGCCAGGGGGCAGTGAAAAACATGACCAGGGAAAAGGCTATACCCAGGAATATCATCACCTTTAGGGATGTCACAACGACCTGGCGCGCCATCTCCTCCTCATTCAGAGCCCTATGCTGGGCCACGTACTTTGCAATGGCTGGAGGAAGGCCCCCCGCTGCCAGTATCTGGAATATTCCCTGGAAGGGGAGTGTGAGTCCAAGCAAACCGTAGCCCTCGGGTCCAAGCAGACGCGTCATGAGCACCCTGTAGATGTAGCCCCCGACCCTGAACAGGAGGTTGCCTATCATTATAAGGAAACTGCCCTTTAGAAGTTTGGATGTGCCTGAAGATGCCATTGAATCACCAGAAATAAAGAGTTGACGGATTTAAATAAATTCCGAATAAAAAAGAATTTCAGGGTCCTTCAGAGTCCAGGAACCTTTTAAACATGCCCAGGGTCTTTTTGAGGGTTTTGAATCCATATGAGTCCTCTTTAACACCCTCAAGGGTGTCCCTTGACCAGAAACAGGCCCCCAGATTTGCACCGAAGGAACCTCCACTTACGGGTATGACGCCGTTGAGTATGTAGAAGGTGTGGATCTGCATGAGGGCTGGCTCCTGCCCCCCGCATCTATCACCACCAACAGCTATACCCATACCAACCTTCCCGCGGAGGGAGTCATAGTCTTCAGCACCCAGTGCCCGGCAACGATCCATGATGGCCTTTATCTGGGCGCTGACACCTCCATTGTACACGGGGGTTGCAATTATGATCCCGGCGGCCCTCCGGAGTAGTTCATATAGGGGGAACATGTCATCCTTCAGCACACATTCCTTATTCCTCAGGCAGTAATCACAGTGTCTGCAGGGGGAGATGTTCTTACCCCTCACCGTGAAGAACTCTGTCTCAAGGCCATCATCCTCAAGCATTGAGAGGGCCCTTTCAAGGACATGTTCTGTTGCCTGCTTCCTGGGGCTTCCACATATACCGAGTATCATGCAACCCCCTCCAGTTCTAGATTGCTTCGTCCTCGTCGAGGGGCAGTCTCATGGTGTCGGGGTCCTGGGGCATGTGCTCAAGGAAGTCCTCTGCAGCCCTCCTGACGTCCCTTGATCCTATTATGTACCTGCCAACGACTATTATGTCTGCGCCGCTGTCAAGGGCCTCCTGCATCTTTGAGGGTGTTATTCCCCCTGCCACTGCCACAAGGCCCCTGGGTCCAAGGATCTCCTTTATCTCCCTGATGTTACCCCATTCACTCATTTCACCAAGTTCCTCTCCACGTTCAGCTCTGAGGGTTTCAAGGTCAACGTTTCTGTGGAGGAGAACAATGTCGGGTTTGTATTTGAGTCCCCTGAGTTTATCGACGAAGTTTTCAACGTTCATCATGTCAAGTATGGAGTAGATTCCCTGTTTCTGGGCCTCGTGGATGGCCTTTTCAATGGACTCAACTGTCCCGAGGCCTGATATTGCAACGGCGTCCGCAGTTTCATCTGCAGCCATTTTGACCTCTATCCTTCCAACATCCAGGGTTTTGAGGTCCGCTATTATGAAGGCATCCCTTCTAAGCTCCCTTATCCTCCTGACAACACCCACACCGAATTTCTTGACAAGGGGTGTTCCAGCTTCAAGCAGTATACGCTCCCTGTCAGGAAGGGTGTTGATGATCCTCTCCATCTCCTCCATGCTATCGAGGTCAAGGGCAACCTGCAGGTATGGGGGGTTCCAGAGCCTCACGGCCCTGAAGCCCATTATGGGATGGCTTCCGCGGTCCTTTTCACTGAGGACCTTTCTGACTGATGGGTAGCCCTCCATGGCCCTTCTGAGGGCAAGCTTGGTTGCTCCGTAGTTGTACTGGTATATCTTCCTGTAGTCCTCTGCCTCAGGGTGTATGAATACGCTGACTATAACAACCAGGTCTTCAGCCTTTTCCTCGGGGATTATGCCCTCCTCAACGGAATCAGCAACTGCACGTGCCACTGCTGTCTGGGCAGGACCAAATACCTTATCGGCATCCTCAAGGCAGCTCACCGTGACCTTTGGCACGATGAGTGTGGCGGGCTTGGTCATGAGGTTGGGTCTTACGACTGATAGAAGTGGGGTGTGACCCAGTGAAAGGTTTGTGAGACCATTTGCGAAGGCGGCCCCTGCGTTTCCCTCCTTATCCCCTATGATGAGATCTATATGCGCGACTTCGTTGCCGCTTCCTATGAGTGCTTCACCTATTCTGTACATTAAAATCCTCCTATGTGGTCTGGTTTCCTGCTGGTTCTTCAGGTTCAGATGTTTCTGTGCTGTTTTCAGCACTGCTTGTGTTTGTTTTTATCTTCTTGGTGGTGGTTTTTGTGTTGTCGGTGCTGACCGGTGCCGGGGATTCATTTGCAAAACTCATATCTGTTGTTGCATTATCTGACCAATCCAGCTGGGTTACATTCTGGTCCTGGGCCCCCAGGTACAGGGCAACATTGAAACCAACCATCAGTGCTATGATGAGAACCATGGCACCGATAACTATGTTCCTGTAGTCCATCAGATCACCTTGATGAGATTGATATAAATTAATTTTAGTGTAGGTGATGATGGTATTTATATCTATTGAAGCGGCCATCACCGTTTCTGGATGGCTCCGGGAGAAAAAAATCAGTAGGGGTGAGGTGGTGGAGGGGTTTAGATTTTACCCTCCAGGTAGTCACCGTATCCCTTAAGGTCGAGGAGGCCATGGCCTGAGAAACTGATAACTATGGTCTTCTCTTCACCGGTTTCCCGGCACTTGCGTGCTTCATCGATTGCCACACTTATGGCATGGCATGTTTCCGGGGCCGGCACAACACCCTCTGCCTTTGCAAACTTGACGCCGCTCTCGAATATGGTGTGCTGGGGAACGGCCCTGGCATTGATCACACCCTCCCTCACGAGGAGTGCGACCTGGGGTGACATTCCATGGTACCTGAGGCCACCGGCATGGACGGATGGGGGTACAAAGTCGTGGCCGAGGGTGTACATCTTGAGGAGCGGGGTCATGCCTGCAGTGTCACCGAAGTCGTAGCGGTACTCTCCGGCTGTGAGTGTTGGGCATGACTTTGGCTCTGCAGCAATGAATTCACAGTCCAGCTTACCATCAAGCTTGTCCTTCACGAAGGGGAAGATGGCCCCCCCGAAGTTGCTGCCCCCTCCAACGCACCCTATCATGATGTCTGGTGTTTCACCTGCGATTTCAAGCTGTTTCTTTGTCTCAAGACCTATTACGGTCTGGTGAAGGAGCACATGGTTAAGTACACTTCCAAGGGAGTAGTAGACGTTTTCTTCCTGGAGAGCCTCCTCCATGGCCTCAGATATGGCTATACCCAGGGATCCGGGATGTTCGGGGTCCTCCTTGAGCATCCTGCGACCAAATTCTGTGTGATTGCTTGGGGATGGTACAACCTCACCACCGTATAGCTGCATTATGGTTTTTCTGAAGGGTTTCTGGTTGAAGGATACTCTGACCATGTAGACCTTGCACTGGAGGTCCATCAGTGAGCAGGCAAGGGAGAGGGCTGTTCCCCACTGCCCTGCACCGGTCTCTGTTGTTAATCTCTCTGCACCATCCTTCCGGGCATAGTATGCCTGGGCTATGGCGGTGTTCAGTTTATGGCTCCCTGTGGGGGAATAGTCTTCCCTCTTGTAGTATATCCTTGCCGGAGTGTCCAGCATCTCCTCAAGGCCCTTTGCCCTGAATAGTGGTGTGGGCCTTCCAATCATCTTATAGACGTCCATGACCTCCCTGGGAATCTTTATCCATCTCTCCATGGACATCTCCTGCTCAAGCACTCCCCTTGAGAATACCCTTGGCAGGTTTTCAATGTTCTTCCCACCCTCAGGGTTTTTTGGTTCTGGTAGTGGTGAGGGAAGGTCCGGGTTAATGTTGTACCACTTCTTTGGTATTTCATTTTCATCAAGAACGATCTTATTCATCATATCACCTCATGGCTGGAACTGGTCCCTACTGATGAAATCATCATTTCCATGCAGTAAGATATCTTTAAAGAACTATTTAAAACTTTACTGTACATATATGTACATCAAAGGGAATGGTTAATAAACAGTGATGAGATATGTTTCCCACATGAAAATACTTGCAGTTGATGTGGGGGCCGGAACCCAGGATATAATGTACCATGACACGGGGATCGACAGGATAGAGAACTCCCTGAAGATGGTAATGCCCTCACCAACAAGGATAATTGCAGGGAGAATCCGGGGGATCAGTGGCGATGTCTTTATCAGTGGACAGACAATGGGCGGGGGCCCGGTTACACGTGCAATACTTGAACACATCGGAGCCGGAAACCGGGTGGTCATGACACCTGAAGCAGCCAGGACAGTCAGGGATGATCCTGAAAGGGTCATGGCCATGGGAATAGAGATATCAGAGGAAAACCCGGGACTTCAGAGCATTGAATTCAGGGACGTAGACCTTGAGGCCATAAGAGGGGCACTTGCATGCTTTGACGTTGATCTGGACTTTGATTTGCTGGGTGTTGCTGTACAGGACCACGGGGCCGGGGGTGATATGGGTGATAGGAACTTCAGATTCATGAAGATCAGGGAGAAATTATCCGTACCCATCCCCCCGGAGGAGTTCTCCTACCTGGGAGACGTCCCTGAGTACTTCACAAGGATGAAGTCCATTGAGAAGGCCATCAGACACCCCACCCTCATCATGGATTCAAAGTTCGCCTCAGTGACCGGGGCACTCATGGATCCTGCAGTCAGTTCAGATGAGCCGATTGTCGTGGTGGACGTGGGAAATGGACACACCCTGGCAGCCAGCATCCTTGAAGGGAGGATACATGGTGTCATGGAGCACCACACCCGCATGCTCTCACCGGCTAAACTCGAGGACTTCATTATAAGGCTCTGCCTGGGTGAGCTGACCCACGGTGAAATCCATGGAGATGGCGGTCACGGTGCCCATGTCATTGATGCTGTTGGCGAACCGGTCAAGGTGGTTGCAACCGGTCCCCAGAGGGGCATACTTGACGGTATAGACCTTGATGTCCACCATGCAGCACCGGCGGGGGATGTTATGATGACAGGACCCGTGGGTCTCATAAGGAGTATTGAGTATAGGGTGAGTTGATGTTTGTGTTGTTTTGCTGGAGTATTGAGTACAGGGTGATGGGATGATCAGGATAGACCCCCACATACACAGCGTATATTCTGGTGATGCGAGGGGAACCCCCAGGGAGATCCTCAGGAGGGCCTCAGCCGTGGGTCTTGATGCGGTGGCAGTTGCAGACCACAACACAATGAAGGGATCAATAATCGCCCTCAAGGAGTCCCGGGGAATGGGCATAACCGTGGTACCCGCAATGGAGCTCAGCACATCTGCTGGACATATCGTTGCCCTTGGCATCCAGGAGGAGATCTCGAGGGGACTCACTCCGGTCGAGACCCTGGATGAGATACATGACCAGGATGGAGTCGCCATAATACCCCACCCCTTTGTGAGGTACCGGCAGGGACTCTTTGTGAATGAGCGTAACATCCGTGTTGACGCCATCGAGACCCTGAACTCCAGGTACATCGTGGGCTACTCGAACTGGAGGGCCCGGAAGTTTGCAAGGAAAAGAGGCATACCAGAGATAGGTGCAAGTGACGCCCACTTTCTGGAGGCCGTTGGAAGCTCCTTCACCCTGGTTGACTCTGAGGGCGAGGCTGATGATATAGTCAGGGCTATCCTTAAGGGAAAAACAGAGCCAGCAGGAAGCAGGACACCACTCCCACTCATTGTGAGGGAGGTCATAAACAAGAAATTACTTGGAAGGATGAGGGATTATGTCTGATCCTGATAACTCTAATTGGGCAGCACACCTCATATTTGACCCTCCCAGTGGAATCTATTCTTCAATAGCGTATGCGGGCATGGCACGGTCATCAGATGCATTGCAGCCCTCGACAGACATACCTCCTCAACATGGGGGAGTGACATGATATCTGAAATCATCGAGTTCCTTGAGAGCAACTTCTTTTACCTGCACCCTGGTTACACACCACTGAACACGGTCGTATTCGGGATTGTACTCGGAATAGCTGTTCTGATAATACTCAGGATGTTCAGATGGCTTAAAAAGGATCCAGGCGAGCTACTTGTGCCCCTGCTTCCCTTCATATTCCTGGGCTCCGGTGCAAGGGCCCTTGTTGATAACGGGATATACCCGCTAACACACCTTCTGGTAACCCCGGGCATATACATCCTTGTGGGCCTTACAACCATAGCAACACTAATAGCCGCGGTTAAACTTGAGGAGACCCGTGGCTGGGATTACAGGAAACTTATATTTGCCACGGGCTCTGTCCTCGCTGCGCCCAACCTCATCAGCATACGTCACATAGATCCGGTACCCTTCCTCTCCGTCCTCGGAGTGTTCTCAGTTTTTTCAGCAGCATTTTACGCCCTGAGCTTGAGGTGGGAGTTCCTCCGGGGCAGGATGAACCTCCCTGTTATATATGCACACCTCTTCGATGCATCCTCAACCTACGTTGCCGTTGACTGGTACGGCTATATAGAGCAGCATGTGCTGCCATCAGCCCTAACAGGCCTCACGGGCACTGCCATGGTCATGTTTCCCCTGAAGATGGCGGTTATACTGACGGCCCTCTATGCCATTGATAGATACGTTGAGTCCGATATGGATTCAGAGGCCCTCAAGCTTGTGATATTTATACTGGGCCTTGCCCCGGGTCTCAGAAATTTCCTGAGCCTGAGCATGGCGGTTTAATGGTTTTCTGTAAATTACCTGGCACCCGGGAACCCGGGTTATAACTTATAAGATATAACTTATAACATACTGTGTGTAAAAGCTTTTAATTGTAGCCCACAGAAATTTAAGCAGATAAAATGCCAGACCACGGGGAATCAAGATGTACATAGAAGAGGTTAAAGGAGAAATGAATCTCCCGGAGAATGTCAGGATATTTGACACAACACTGAGGGATGGTGAACAGACACCTGGAGTGGCCCTCACAGTGGAGGAAAAGACGGGTATAGCAAGGAAGCTCGACGCCCTTGGAGTCGATACAATCGAGGCAGGGTTCCCTGCAGCATCTCCAGGTGAAATGAACTCCATAAGGAGAATAGTTGAACTCGGACTTGAAGCAAATATCTGTGGTTTGGCAAGGGTGCTCCGTGAGGACATAGACGCGGCAATAGACTGTGGAGTTGATTACATACACACCTTCATAGGGACATCACCACTCCACCGGGAATACAAGCTCAAAATGTCCCCTGATGAGATAATAGACAGGGCGGTCTTTGGAGTGGAATATGCGGCTGAACATGGCCTGAAGGTTGAGTTCTCTGCGGAGGATGCAACAAGGACTGAATTTGATTACCTGGTTGAGGTATACCGTGCAGCCGAGGATGCCGGTGCCGAGATCATAAACGTCCCGGATACCGTCGGGGTCATGATACCCCGGGCCATGAACCACCTGGTATCCCGGCTTAAGGAGGAACTCAGGGTACCCATAAGCGTGCACTGTCACAATGACTTCGGCCTGGCAGTCGCCAACTCCCTTGCAGCGGTGGAGGCCGGGGCATCACAGGTACATGCAACAGTGAATGGTCTCGGTGAAAGGGCAGGAAACGCTGCCCTTGAGGAGGTTGTAATGGCCCTCATAACCAGGTATGACCTCCCGGTGGATATAAGAACCGTGGAACTCGTCAACATCTCAGAATTCGTCTCAAAGATAACCGGTGTCAGGATGCCCCCCAACAAGGCCATAGTCGGTGAAAACGCCTTTGCACATGAAGCCGGCATACACGTGCATGGAGTCCTTGAAAAGGCTGAAACCTATGAACCAATAACCCCTGAGATGGTGGGCCACAAGAGGAGGATAGTCCTTGGTAAACACACAGGAGCCAACGCCCTCAGATCAAAGCTCCAGGAATACGGAATAGAGATGAAGGAGGAACAGTTCTGCACACTCTATGAACAGGTCAAGAGGCTTGGAGATAAGGGTAAGAGGATCACGGATGCTGATCTGAGGGCCATGGCCGTCACCATCCTTGGAAAGGCCAGCAGGGAAATAGTGAAGCTGGAGGGCATAGCAGTCATGACAGGGGAGAGTGTGATGCCAACAGCCACAGTTAAGCTCAGAATCGGTGACGAGGTCAAGACAACATCCATGACAGGGGTTGGACCTGTAGATGCTGCAATAAACGCCATACAAAGCCTTGTAAGTGAAACAGCAGACATAGAACTCGATGAATACAACATAGAGGCCATAACTGGTGGTACAAACGCACTTGCAGAGGTCTTCGTTGTCATGAGTGACGGGGAGGGTAACAAGGCCACAGGAAGGTCCACCAGGGAGGACATAGTCATGGCGAGTGTTGAGGCAGTACTGGACGCCATAAACAAGATTCTGAGCCTTAAATAGAAAAGTGATTGAGCTGGTATGATATGGGGCCAGTTTCAACCTGCAAGCTCTTCGGTGCCGTGAGGGCGGTGACAGGCATAAAAAATGCAGTACCCCTCATCCATGGCCCCAGGGGATGCGCATACCATATAGGCTATCTACTCACAGCCAGGGGCGGGCGGAGGATAGCTGTGGCATCAACAGAACTATCAGAATCAGACGTGGTCTTCGGAGCATCAGAGAAACTCAGGGACAGGATAATAGAGGTTGACAGGACACGAAAACCTGATATCATAGTAATTATGAGTTCCTGTGCAACCAGCATAATCGGAGAGGATATAGGGCGGGTTGCAGATGAGACCTCAGAACTCGTGGACGCGGAGCTCATAACCGTCAGTGCCGGTGGATTTGAATCCAGTCAGGGTGAGGGATATGAGGAGGTGATGATGGCACTCATCCATAAATTCTGCTGGAGGATGGAGCCATCATCTAAGCCTTCAGTCAACATAATAGGTGAATTCAGGGGCGGAGCCGACCTCAGGGAGGTCAGGGAGTCCCTATCATTGATGGGGGTGGATGTGAACTGTGTCCTGACATCAGGATGCAGCATCAGGGACATGACCATGATCCCGGCGGGCCACCTCAACTGCTCCTTCTGTGATGTCTCGGGTATCGCCCCCTGCCGCTTCCTTGAGGAGAACTTCGGGACACCCTTCATCCACCACCCCATCCCCATAGGTTTTTCAAATTCACTCAGATTTTACAGGGAGGTTCTCGGGTATCTCAACCTCGATTATCCCATAAATGAGGAATTCTCAGCTTTTATCGAGGAGAGGGATCGAATAAGGGCTGAACTTGAGGGTCTGAGGGTGGCGGTAGTTTCAGGACCAACAAGGGCCGTTGCACTCACAGAATTCATAACTGAACTGCGGATGAAGCCAGTTCTTGTATCAATGGATATGATAGGTGATTACACACTGGAAAACCTTAGAGGGGTGCCTGGATTGAGGTCAGAGATACTTGTCGGGGTCGATGTTTCTGATATTGAGGAGGCCATCATCAGGACTGAACCCGAACTGATACTGGGAGGCCTTGCAGAGACCCGCATATCTGAGGTTTCAGGGGCACCCCTCATCGATGTTATGCATGGATCCAGCCTCACAGCAGGTTTCAGGGGGGCTGTTAACCTTGGTGCTAGAATGTGCGGGGCTGTTTATGGGGATCATGATTGTTATTAAATTTTTCAGTTACCATATCACAAAGTTTATATAATCTTGGGTTTCTATCTTTATTACAGACACTCTTGGAGGTTAAGTGATGTCAGAGGAGAATGTAGTATACATCGGAAACAAGCCTGTAATGAACTATGTTCTGGCCGTGGTTACTCAGATGAACGGTGGGACCAGTGAAGTGATCCTTAAAGCCCGTGGAAGAGCCATAAGCCGGGCTGTTGACGTTGCAGAGATTGTAAGGAACCGCTTCATACCAGACATACAGATAGAGAACATCGACATATGCACAGAGGAGATCATTGGTAACGAGGGAACCGCTACCAATGTTTCAGCAATAGAAATTCAGCTCCGAAAGGATTAAAAATATAAAAGATGGAAGCCACAGGTTTCCATTTTTTATATTTTATTATCAAAGGTTGCAGTGACCTCTGATTAATCATTTAAGGGTTTTTACGTGCAGTCAATTTTAATTACTCTTTTTTAACCCAGAGGACCTGCTTTGGGCATGCTGAGAGGTCCCTGAATTTACTGTTGAGGAATTCAACCTTCATGATATCAATCCTTATGACATTCATATCAATGTTCAGATCCTTCACTGCATCCGGGTTGAGACCCCTCAGCTTATAAACATGTTCAGCATCCTTTCCATGGAGTATGCTGGCAGCACCCGTTATCTGCATCCCTGCAAGGTCGCTCATGGATGTGTAGTCCTCGTATACTGCAACTGAAACCCGTTCATTCTCGGGGAGACCTGCAAATTTCTCACCACCCTCACTGATTATGAGGAGGGAATCCCCATCATATATGTACTCAAGGGGTGTGGCCCGTGGCTGTCCTCCATGGCAGGTTGCAAGGGTGCAGGTGTTGTGTGATCTGAGGAATTCGTCAATGAATCCACGGAGTTCACCCTCATCAATGGAGGTCATGAGGGAGTCACGGATGTCCCTCAGTTCAAGTGCAAATTCAGTGACCTCCCCTTTATCCAGGAGATCAACGTCACTCAACTCAATACCGGTGACCTCAGAGAACGCCTGGAGATCAGCAAGGTCCTCCTCTGAAAGTTCGCCGAGTTTCATACGTCCACCAAGCGCCCGGGAATATATGCTACCTCCGATAAGATCTTCAACTTCCTTAATGGCTCTCAGACCATCCTCTCTACTCAGGGAAACTGAGAAGAGTGCCACGGGTTTCTCCCTGAGCCATGGGTTTTCCCTTATAAAATCAGTTATTCGTGGGTGCATTCTCCCCCGGTAGACACCGGATCCAATTACAAAGAATTCAAAGTCCCTGAAGGGCTCCTGGAATTCAGGGACCCTGCAGCACCTCGATGGTCCAAGTATCATCCCGGTTTTAGATGCAACCTCCTCTGTGGACCCATAGGTGCTCTCATAGATTATGAGTGTCCTGAACATCGGATTATCCCCCTTTAAAAATTAAAATGGGTATTTTATCTTCTTCCTGCAACCTTCCTGAGTCCGATAACAGCTCCGGCGATTACAAGGATCACTGCAATGATGTAGTAGGCGAATACTGAGGTAGGAGCCTCCTTCTTCTTGGAGTCAAGGGCGTATATGTATCCGTTTTCGGTTGCAAAGTAGACTGTCTTGCCGTAGACCACTGGAGAGGAACTCACAGGTGAGCTGAAGAGGTAGTAGCCTGGGGAGTAGCTCCACTCCTCCCTGCCACTGTACTTGTTGAGGATGTAGAGTGTCCCGTCATCTGATCCCACCGCTATCATGTTCTCAAAGAGAGCCGGTGTTGAACGTACAGGGGCACCGGTATGGAATGACCATTTCAGGGCACCGGTCCTGGTGTCCAGGGATGTGATGTTCCCGTCATCGCATCCAATGAAGACACTGTTCTCCTCTGTGTCAACTGATGGGGAGGAATATACACGGTCGCCGAGGCTGTACTTCCAGATCACATTCCCATCTGACTCTGATAGGGCGTAGATGTTCCCGTCATCTGACCCCACATAGACTGTCCCATTCCAGAAGGCTGGTGAGGATCTTATGGCGTCCCCTGACGTGTAACTCCATACTTCGTTCCCGTCGGATTCTGAGAGGGCGTATACCTTACCATTGAATGAACCCACATATAAGGTGCCATTCACAGGGAGGGGTGATGATTTAACGGCGTCCCCGGTGTAGAACTCCCACTTCTTGGAGCCATCGTCTCTGTCCACAGCGTATACCCTGCAGTCATCAGATCCAATATAGACGGTGTCCCCGCTCACTGCAGGTGATGATTCTATCCTGTTACCTGTTTTGAATTTCCATTCAAGGTCTCCGGTGTCTGTGTCTATTGCATAGAGGTATCCATCCCAGGAACCCACAAATACGGTCCCATTTACAACCACCGGCGATGAGACGATGGCACCCTCTGTTTTGTAGCTCCAGACCACGGACCCGGTCTCAAGGTTCACTGCATAGAGCCTCCCATCAAGGGATCCTATGTAGGCCACCTTGTTGAATATGGCCGGGGATGACTTTATACCCCCAATGGAGAGGTACCATGTCTTTGCAGAGAAGTCGCTTGGCTCCTTTGCATAACCTGTGTGCTGTTCGTCTCCATGGAATACCGGCCAGTCAGCTGCTGATACAGGACTGAGGATCATCCCAAGGATTATGAGTGCCGCGATTAAACCTTTTCTCATCATTTCTATCACCACATTAAACTAATTACATTAAATGTCCCTGTTGAAACGGGTAACACCCATCGCAAAGAACAGGAGGGTGAATCCACCAAGCACAAGGAGGTTAACCATTATGTCCCCAGCACCGGCGCCCTTTAGCATGACTGCCCGGAGGGCATTGTTGGCATAGGTGAGGGGGACTACGTAGGCTATCTTCTGGAATATCCAGGGCATGGTCTCAATGGGGTAGAACACCCCTGATACGAACATCATGGGCATGGCGAAGGGCATGACCATCTGCATGTAGTCCTCCTGGGTCCCCACCCTGGCTGATATCATTATACCAAAGCCGACAAAGCAGAGGGCCGTCAGTATCAGTAGCAGGACCGTCAGGAGCATGCTACCATTTATCTTGATACCGAAGAGAAGAATTGCAATGAAGAGCAGGAGAAGGGCCCTTCCACTTTCTATCACAAGCTTTGAGATTATCTTACCTCCCACAACTGTGGCTACACTTGTGGGGGTCATGAAGAGCCTTGCAAGCTCTCCCCTTTCCCGTTCACCCGCAATGGACTGACCCATTCCAAACATGCAGGAGAACATTATGGTCATGGCCAGTATGGCGGGCACAAGGAAGTCCATGTACTTGACGTCCCCGTAGATTCTGTCAATCTGGAGGTTTATGGTGCTGACCATGCTCTGGAAACCTGAACTTGGAGTTGAATTCTGTGCATTCATGGATGTGCCCTGCATCCTCTCCACAGCAAGCTGCCCGGATAGCTTGCTGAAGAGGGCCTGTGTTGCCGGTACAAGGGCCTGGCTTGCCAGCTGATCCGAGGAGTCAAGGTACATGACCACGGTGGGCTCCGATGATGTGAGGTTATCATAGTTAGGTGGCAGTATTATGGCTGCCTTGACCTCCCCGGCGTCCACCATATCCCTGGCGATCTCCGGGTCCTTCAGGATATCCTTTATATCATAGAGGCTCATGTTCCTCATGGCATCAACGGTCTGGTCTGTCACCGGACCGCTGCTCTGTTCCACTATAACCACGGGTATATTCTCAAGGGTACCGCCCATACCATAACCGAAGAGGGTTATCATCAGTATGGGGAACAGTATGATGGATATGAGGCGCGGTTTGTGCCTCCAGAGGACTATCAGGTCCTTCTTAAGCATCCACATAACCTTTTTCATTTCCATAACGGTTACCTCCCTGTAACCTTCATAAATACGTCCTCGAGTGAGGGGTCCTTTGTTGAAATTGAGGTTATCCTGGCGTTGTTCCTTATAACAGCCGCCAGAACATCATTAACGGCAGTTTCGCATGTTTCATCGAGTTCAAGGATTATCCTTCCTGTATGGTGCTTCTTAACGTCCAGTGTAACCGGTAGGGCTTCCAGTTCAGATAGTAGATCATCTGTGAGGTTCACAATGAGCATGCTTATCTCCTTACCGGCACATATCCTCTCTGATTTCTTGATCTCCTGGATGGCCCTTCTCTCGGATTCAGGCGTCTCCTTGTCGATCCTGTCCAGTATCCCACCGATCTCCTTTGCTCTGAGGGATTCCTCCTCCTTTATCACTGTGTCCTTGAGCCCCTGTGGAGTGTCAAAGGCGGCAAGAACGCCCTGATTTATTATCCCCACGTAGTCACAGAGGAGTTCCACCTCGTACATGTCGTGGGAGCAGAGTATGATGGTGTGACCGCTGCTGTTCAGTTCGTCTATGAGGTCCCAGAGCACCCGCTTGGTTGTCGGGTCCAGGCCGATTGTTGGTTCGTCCAGGAAGAGGATGTCTGGTTGATGTATGAGGCTTGCAACCAGTGACACCTTCTGCTGCTGGCCACCTGACATCTGCCCGACTGGCTTGTCTGCAGCGTATTTTATGTCCACAAGTTCCATGAGCTCCTCTATCCTTGATTCCTTCAGATCCTCGGGCATGCCATAGAAGTCTGCGCACATCTCCACGTTTTCCCTTGCTGTGAGGTCCTCGTATAGGCTTACCTTCTGGGGAACCATGCCTATCTGCTGCCGGACCTCATCGGGGTTTTTGAGTATATCATAACCTGCAACCCTGGCGGTCCCTGAGCTTGGCGGGATGAGACATGTGAGCATCTTTATGGTTGTTGTCTTCCCGGCCCCGTTGGGCCCCAGGAAACCAAAGATGGAGTTCTTCTCTATCTTCATGTTCAGGCTGTCCACCGCCTTGAAGTCCCCGTAGACCTTTGTGAGATCGAAGGTTTCTATCGCATATTTCATGTTTCATCCTCCCTTTCAGCGGGGAACATGTCATTCCAGAAGTCTTCCCATATCTTTGATACATGGTCCCTCATTATCTGCCGGATCCTCTCTATCGTCTTCTCACCGAGAGGGGTTATCTCATAGTATTTCACTCTTTTCTCACCGTGCATCTCCCAGCTGCCCTCTATCAGTCCCTTCCTTTCGAGGTCATGGAGTACCGGGTAGATTACGCTGGGTCCGGGCGGTTTTATGTTCTTGCAGTGCATGCCCTTGAATGAGTAGAATCTTTCAAGGCGTCGCATTATCTCGTAGCCATGTATTTTTTCCTTGCTTATCATCCAGAGGATCATTGTCTTTCCAAATCCTCTCATGAAGCTTTTTATTATCTTTTCATCGAATTCACCCCCCTCACCGGTGAGGGGACCTTCTTCTGCGCACATAGAGTCATCTCCAGAGAAACTGATGTTTTCATACACACAATATATCAGTTTTACGATATATCTATTTGCCATAATAAAATGTTCATGATATATAAAGTTTGTGATATATTGATGAGGCGTCCTTTAACCGGTGATGATGGGGAGGGAATCTGGCGGTATCCCGTGAAACTGCGCGGGTAACTTGTGGGTACTGCAATCAAATGGAAAGACTCATAAGCCCCGATAAATAGAAGATCTACCGGGATCTGATATGAGACTTGGTTTTTCAACCCTGGCGCTTTTCATGGAGCCACTGGAAAACATCCTTCAGAAAGCAGAGGATGACGGTTTTGAACTTGTAGAGCTCCTCTGTGAGGGACCCTACTGGCCAAGAAGGCTACTTCAGGACGGGGATTCCTTGGAAGTCTTCGAGTCCTTCGACCTCGAGGTCCTTATCCACGCACCCACCATAGACCTGAACCCTGCAAGCATGAACCGGGGTATAAGGGAGGAGACAGGGAGGCAGATGGTCGAGACAATTGAACTTGCATCAAGGATAGGTGCAACAACAGTCACAACCCACCCTGGAGTGGTCCACCGGAGGGAGGACAGGATAAGGAGTGCTGCACTCCAGTTCGCACTTGAAACACTTGGTGAATGCGTTGAATACGCAGAGGATCTGTCCATAAAATTCTCAGTCGAAAACATGCCCGGAAGATTCTCCTACCTCTGCAATAACCCTGCAGAACATGAGAGATTTGTTGAAAAATGTGGCTCCTACGCAACGGTTGACATAGGACATGCCAACACTACAGGGCGTCTCCAGGATTTCCTGGAGATCAAAAGAACAGCCCACTATCACATCAGTGACAATAACGGGAAGAGGGACCAGCACCTGCCCCTCGGGGAGGGCACAGTCGATCTTAAACTCCTGGGATCCATAGAGAGGGGTGTGATAGAACTGAACAGCTATGATGGTGTAATCAGGAGCAGAAGAATCCTTGAGGAGGTCGTCCGTTGAGGTGGCTGTCATGAAAAAGAAGAGACTGGAGGGTCTGGTTGATGCCATATTTGCAATCGCCATGACCATACTTGTTCTGGGCATAGATGTGCCCACCGGCACCATGAGTGTTCCGGCAATGGACGCCTACATCATGGGCCTTGCATCTGATTTGTACAGCTACTGTCTCAGTTTCCTCCTCCTCGGCGTCTTCTGGTGGGTTAACCACATGCACTTCGAGAAACTGGAGAAGGTTGACACGGGATTCATATGGATAAACATCGTCTGGCTCATGGTCGTTGTCCTGGTACCATTCTCAACAAAGCTGACAGGTAATTATGGAGACCTTGTAACACCCAATATCCTGTTCCACCTGAATATGCTCACCATAGGTCTTTTATTATCCATGAGCTGGATCTATACCCAGAGGAATGGTTTAATGGATATCGGAGAAAATGAATACCGCTTAATCCTGAAGAAGAATCTTTTAATGCCTCTTGCAGCCATCCTTGCACTCATCTTAACACCCATTGCACCGGAGTACAGCTCCACCGCCTACGCAGTTCTCATATTAAAGAGGCTCCTTTAGCTTCGTGGCACTTTTTCAGGACTCTGCACTTGATATACTTAAATGCAATGATTCAGGGCCTTATATAGGCCCATCCCTCTGTCTGTCTTCTTACAATATGACCCACACCGGATGATACAACATCGACTCCCTCCAGGAGGTCATCCCCATCCATACCAGATGCCCTGAGGGTGTTTGAGCATGCACAGAACCTGACACCCTGACCTGTGAGTTCAGATACGTCCCCTGAGTACTCAGAATCCCTTCTGAGGACATTAACTCCCATGGAGTAAGCCACAACCTCTATTCTGACGGATTCGAGATCAGCCATTAGGTTCCTGACATTGGAGATGAGGAGCAGAACCCTTGACTCATCATCCTCATCTATGTGGAAGACCACACGGTAATCCACCATGACACCACCTCCGCTACACGGGTGTTATCCTCCCCTCAAGGCCGGCGTCCACCGGGCTGTTTCTCGCGATGTATTCTTCAAGCACATCAATGGCCCTCAGATCGGTCTCCTCATGGTCCTCACCGTACCTGGAGGGGACTCCCTGGGATGTGACGTAGACGGCACTGTAGGTCCCTGACGGGTCAAGGGGTCTGCCATTTACAAATATCTTCTGTATCCTTGCACCTGGAGGGTTCTCGATCTTGAAGTACATCTCAAGTCCGAGGCACCTCTTGAGGTAGCCCCCCATCTGATTGTAGGGGTTCCTTGAGAATACGAGTTCAATGTTTTCCTCCATCATATCCCATATTTCCCTGCCTGTTAACCTCACCCGGGATAAAGGAGGATTTACAGGTATAATGTTCCAGAGATCCTCAATTCTGATATCTCCTGGCGGCACAGGGGCACCGTAACGCCACCCATTGGAGAATGCAAGGTCAAAGTCCCCTGTATCCATCACGGCCTTTAGGAGGAGGTTATCCATGGTTGACTCCAGTATGGTGTACCTGTTAAGGTGGGTCCTGGTGGAGCCCACGACTGTTTCGAGGTGGTCACTGTCGGTCTCAGTTATCCTGAGCACCATCTCCTCAACATCAGGATCTGAGGGACCCCTCACCTTCATGAGTTCATGGCTGAATCCCCTGACACCATCATCCACCTCCAGGTCAAGGCGCCCGATGAAGGAGCCATGACAGCCTGACTGTATGATTATGGTATCTCCAACGATGTGGGGCCTCTCGAGTCTGTTGTGGGTGTGTGCGCTCAGCAGCACATCGATGCCCTCAACATCAGATGCCAGCTGAACCTCCTGTGGAAAGCCGAGGTGTGATATCACAACGGTGAGATCCACCCTCTCCTCATTCCTGAGGATATCGATCCATCCGGGGAGCTCCTCAAGGCCAAGGGTGAATTCAAGGCCCTCACTGAAGTGGGGTGGCATGACCTTATCTACGATGTTTGATGCTATCCCTATGATACCCACCTGCAGTTCCCCAACATCAAGGATTTCATAGGGCTGGAATACCAGCCGTTCGGTACCCTCACGGTAGCAGTTTATGGCAAGTACAGGGTAATTGAGCTTCTTTGAGAGTTCAATGAACCTTTCAGGTCCGTAGGCAAACTCCCAGTGAGCTGTCATGCCCTCGAATCCCATCTCATTCAGCAGGGGGATCATTGCAGCGCCCCGACTCTTCACGGCATGGTATGTGCCGTGGATGGTATCCCCGCAGTCAAGAAGTAGAGCGGGCCTCTCTTTGCGTATTTTATCAACGAGTCCAGCTATGTGCTGGTAACCACCAAGGGTCTCATATACGATTTCACGGCCCTCCCAGAAAAGTTCGGGATGGCTTTTAATGTATCCGTGGGTGTCGTTCACCTGGATTATGCTCAGCTCAGCCATAAACACCCCCCTTACAGGTTTTAACCTCAGATATCTATATCCAGCAGCTCTCCTATATTCTCTATTACATAATCAGCGGCTTCTATAAGCCTCTGGGGGACATGCTCCCTCTGCTGGAGTGTAAGAACCCCTATATCGGCCTCCCTAAGTGCAAGGATGTCGTTGATGCCATTACCCACCATAACGACCTTGCTGTACCTCCCCCGGAGTTCACGTATTATCCTTGCCTTCCTCTCGGTGTCTGCAGTGTCAAATACGTTTTCAGTGGGGATTCCCAGGAGCTTTGCAAGTTCCATGAGGGACCCCTTCCTGTCCCCCGATGCAATGTATATGTCGATTTTCCTGTCCATGAGTTCACCGATAACATGGGGGACCTCCGGGAAGAGCTTTCCTCCTGCTGTTATGGTGAAATCCACCCTCCCCCGGTCCATGTTGACGATGAAACCTGAACCGCTGCATATCTGTATGTTGTAGTTCTTCCCTGCAACAGCATCTATGGTATCCTGTATGTCCCCCACGGTGGCCGGGTCATCCCTTAGGACCTCAAGGATTTCACCGGGATCAACTGCGGTGTTGGCGTAGCTTATATTGAACCTTATATGGTTCCTCTCTATGAATTCGTAGATTGTCTGGTGGGGCCTGGCATTCACTATACAGGTGGATGGGTCCGTCTGAAGTACCACGAGTGCTCTACGGTCCCGGTAATCAACAACATCAAGTGAGTTCATGCTGTCACATATCTTACCGGTTTTAAGATCCTTGAGGGCTCTGTACCTCCTTATGAGTGTCCCTGAATTATCAAAAACAACGGCCTTCATCGGACCAATATATGTTTTTTTATGGTATTAAGATTTTGAAAGGTAAAAACAACGGCCTTCATCGGACCAATATATGGTTTTTTATGGTATTAAGATTTTGAGAGGATAGAGTGGCACCTGTAAGCGAGACCCATAAACATCCTAGGAATACCCTGAAATGGTCTTCAGGCTTTCAATTAAGAAGTAGACTCCAAAAAGAATCAGGAATAGACTTAAAACCATCATAACAATTTTGTAAGGTCTTCCATCCATTCTGAAGGATTTTCTTGATGAGAGGAATGATACGAGACTGTACCATGTGAGGTCAGATGACCAGTGACCTGCGAGGAATGCCAGGAGTCCAAGGACGCCTGCAAGCTCCAGTCCCCTGTACATCAGGGCAGCGCCCACCGCACCCCACCACAGGAAGAAGTATGGGTTCGCAAAGCTTATGATGGCCCCCCGAAGGATTGACCCCCCCTCAGGGATATTTTCAGTGTCTTCAGAATCCCTGAAACCAAGGATTCCCATCCATATGAGGACTGCTCCACCTGCAGTCCCGAGGATGGCTGGAGCAGGGCCTGATCTGAGGATATAACCCAGGCCCATCAGTATCAGAGTAACAAGGAGAGCCTCTCCGAGGACATGGCCGGCCACAAGGAGGGGTCCGGCCCTGAATCCCCTCCTGATGGAATCTGAAACAGTCACGGTAAGGAGGGGTCCGGGGGCCATGGCCCCGGATAGTCCAATCAGAAATGATGTCAGGGTGAATAGCAGGATACTGATCATGATTCCACGGCTTCAGTTGTATCTGTTCAGTATCCTCATTATCTCTGAGAGGTGGTGGTCTATCTCTTCGATTTCATCCCTTTTAAGGGACCTTGTCCGGCTAACTATCCTCATCCTCTCGAAGACATGGTCCATCCTTGTGAGGAGTTCATTCATATACGTCCTGGTGGGGTACATGCTATCAGCTCCATATCAATTATCTATCACTCATAGTATAAGGATCCTTCCAGTCATCTGTGATGATTATCGGCGGTGGGGTGCCTCCAGTCATCCCTGAAGATCCACCTCCAGACCCACTTCATCGGCAACGGCCCTCTCATAGACCATCCATGCTGTGGTTATATCCTGAATGGAGAGGCCAGTCGAATCAAATACGGTCACATCAGCGGGTGAAGTTCTACCCTCAATCTTGCCTGTCATAACATCCCTCAGGCTTCCCTGGAGGTCATCCACCCCGAGGATCCCCTCGGTGATGGGCACGTTTATTTCTCCGCTGTGGGTTGCTTGCTCCAGGCTGTCATAGAATACACGGGCATTTTTTAGTATCAGAGGGTCCAGTTCCTGCTTCCCTGGGGCGTCTGCACCCATGGCACATATGTGCGTACCCGGCGACACCCAGTCTGCCATGACCACAGGACTCCTTGATGGAGTGACGGTTACAACGATGTCCATACCCTCAACAGCCTCCCTTGGCTCTGTAGCGGCCATCACGGGGACTTCATATTCCCTTGAAGCCCTTAATGCAAATTTTTCACGCGTTGACGGTGTCCTGCAGTAGACGCTGACCTCCTCAAGATCCGCCACCCTGCTGATTGCCATGAGCTGGGTCCAGGCCTGCCTTCCGGCGCCGATTATCCCGAGCATTGACGCGTCCCTGGATGCAAGGTACTTCACCGATACACCGCCAGCGGCACCCGTTCTCATATCGGTTATATGGGTTCCATCCATGAGTGCAATGGGAAACCCTGTTTCAGGGTCCACAAGCTCTATGACAGCCATTACCGTTGGCAGGGAATGTCTATCCGGGTTTGAGGGGTGCACATTGACGCACTTAACACCGGCCATCTCAAGCTCCTCGAGGTAGGATGGCATGACACGGAGGTCTCCATTGTATCTCCTGAAGAACAGGTACATCTTAGGGGGCATCTGAACCCTCCCAAGGGCCTCCTGGACAAAGGCACCCTCAACCGCCTTCAGGCAGTCGTCCATGTTAAGAAGGCCTTCAACATCACTCCTGGTTAGCACAACTGTTTTTTCCATGCATCCACCGTCCCCATTTAATAACAATCAGGGTCAATCTACCAATCTTTAAATATTGAACATCTCACATTTATTAGTGTTGGAAATGAAATTAAAACCACGGATGAGTACTGTCATGGCTGTCCCGGCGGTCCATGGACCGGAAACTCCACCCTCAGGGCAGTCATGGCAGCTATTAAGGTTGATCAGACTTATATCTCACTTCAACTTGAAATATAAGGGTGTTAAAGATGGAAACTGTTGATAAGGTTGATATGATTAAGAATCATGGCCTGACCGCATCAGAAAATCTTGAAAAATTCCTTAAGAGGATTGAGGCAAAAAACGATGACATCAACGCCTTCCTGGAGGTTAGGGGTGAAGAGGCGATTAAGAGGGCTGAGGAGATAGACGCCAGGATAGCCTCCGGCAAGGAGACAGGGAAACTGGCGGGCCTGGTGATAGGAGTTAAAAGCAACATCAACGTGGAGGACTTCAACATATCAGCAGCTTCAAAGACCCTCGAAAATTACACTGGAAGCTACGACGCAACTGTTATAAGGCGCATAAAGGAAGAAGACGGTATAATAATCGGCATGACCAACATGGATGAATTCGCTGCCGGGAGTTCAACCGAGACATCATTCTTCGGTCCAACAGACAATCCAGCAGCCCCTGGGAGGATCCCGGGAGGTTCAAGTGGTGGGAGTGCTGCTGCAGTGGCTGCTGGCATGTGTGACCTGGCACTGGGATCAGATACAGGGGGTTCAATAAGGAATCCAGCATCGCACTGCGGTGTAATGGGCTTCAAACCAACCTACGGGGCAGTATCCAGACAGGGCCTCCTGGACCTCGCCATGAGCTTTGACCAGATAGGACCTCTGGCAGCAGATGTATCCGGGATCTCACTTGCACTGGATGTCATCTCAGGTTATGACCCGGCAGACCCCACAACCCTGGACAGTTCACCGGACCTTGAGGTGGAGAGGGAACTGAAGGGCCTCAGGGTCGGTGTTGTGAGGGAGTTCCTTGAGGTCACAGATGAGGCAATAGACGAGGTTATTCAGGGGAAACTCGGAGCCATGGAGGATGAGGGCGCCGAGATAGTTGAACTGGAATTTGGATACATAGACCTCTGTCTCCCCACCTACTACCTCATAAACTACGTTGAATTCTTTTCAGCCACCAGGAAGTATGACGGCAGAAAGTACGGCCACAGGATAGAGGATGTCTGCGGTCCGGAGGTCCTCCGGAGGATACATATGGGTTCCTACATCAGCCAGAAGGAACTATCTGGAAAATACTACAAGAGGGCCCTCCAGGCAAGATCCCTCATAAGGAGGGAGATAACAGGGCTTCTCAGCAATGTTGACATGATAGCGGGGCCAACGGTTCCAAAGCTACCCCACACACTGGGTGAGGAGCTTGAACCAATGGAGATGTACGCCTACGATGTCCTCACGGTCATAGCTAACCTGGCAGGTATACCCGCTGCAAGCATACCGGCAGGGGATGTGGGCGGAGTCCCTGTTGGCCTGCAGCTCCAGGCAAAGCCAGGAGACGATGGCATGATCTTATCAGCCATGAGGGAGATTGCGTCACTGTAAGAGAGTGTCCCCCATGAGGATTGGACTCGTCTGTATCAGGGGATCGGTCCCTGCCTTTGAGAACTTCGGATTTCTCCCCACCGATATAGTTGGAAGCAATGGTCTTGTAAACGGTTCAAGGGCCCACAGGGTCCTGGACGGGATCATAATACCGGGGGGAAGTATCGTTGAGTCAGGAAGCCTTTCACCTGAACTTGCATTTGAGATAAGAAGGATGGCATCGGACGGAAAATTTGTCCTGGGTATATGCTCAGGATTCCAGGCCCTGGCAGAGAGGACAGATATAGGGAGAAAATCGCCATGCCCTGTTTACAGGGAGGGCCTCGGGCTCCTCAACGTAACATTCCACCCCATGATAAGCAACGACAGGGTGGAGACCACCATAACCGGCGAGTCCTTCCTGACCTCAGGGATGTCAGGTGAGAGGATAACTGGATTCCACTGCCACACCTACGGTGAGATACGGGGTGATGCACCTGAGATAATGAGGTCCCGCATAGTCAGGGCAGACTATCATGAAAGGCCAGGGGAGATCCTATCAGGGGTCTGCAGTGATGATGGTAACGTGGCAGGGACCATGGTCCATGGATGCCTCGATGAGAACCAGGCCCTTGTCAGTAACATCCTCAAATTCCTTGATGCGGATGAAACTGCAAGGGAGAGGATACTTGAAGCCAACAGGAAACTGCGGGAAGCTCTGAGATCTGAGCTCGGGATATCAACGGGGATACGTGTTATGGATAGGGGCGGGACGAGGGGCACCCCACCAGCCATAATGATAGCATCCACGGGTTCAGACTCCGGCAAAACATTCATATTAACGGGCCTTGCAGGCGCCCTGAGGAGGAGGGGCCTCAGGGTGGGCGTTATCAAGGTGGGACCCGATGTCAGGGACATAGTCCCGGCCCTCTACCTCATAAAGGAGCCCATGGAGGAGCACTCATCCATAAGGATAGGGCGCCTGGGCTGGATGGAGCTCAGGGATGTCCTTGAATCTGTGAGGGGAAGGTACGACATAATACTCATCGAGGGCGTTATGAGCATCCTCACAGGGCTCCTGAACGATATAACACCCTACTCCGGGGCTGAGATTGCCTTGGCAGCAGGTATCCCTGTGATCATGGTGGCAGGTTGCAGCAAGGGGGGTATAGAGTCTGCGGTGGTTGATCTTGACGCCCACATATCGGTACTTGAGGGACTGGGCCTTGAGGTCTTCTGCGGGATACTCAACAGGGTCTATGATATGGATATATTTGAGAGGGCATCAGGCGGAAGGTACCTCGCCATCCCGAGGGTAGAGATGAGTGAGAGGGGCGGCACACCCGAGGTTGAGATAAAACTTGAGGACTTCTGCCTGAAGGCCATGGAGACCGTGGAGGAGCACCTTGATGTTGATACCCTCATCAGCTTCGCAAAAAAACCAGAATTCAGGGGTTACATGGGCCCTGAAGAAATCAAAAAGGTATTCAGTCCCTGAATCCCCGTCTTTGGGATCCCAGCCATCAGGGCCTGAATCCCCTATTTCCGGGAATTAAACCATCAGGTCAGGTTTTAGATTCCCATATCCTCTTCAGGGATCTCCTCACCCTCAGTTATGGTTATACCCTCCTCGCCACCGATCTCATATGTGAGGAACTGGAGGGGTGTTTTGGTGCTTCTCATCTTGACTATGTCCATTATTCGCTCCCTGCGACCGGTGTAGGGGTTTTTCCCTTCTACCAAGTTTTATGGCGCCGTATACCGAGAAGAGAGCAAGTTCATTGAACTCCTTGGAGGTTGCACTGTCCAGTATTATGACGGATGTTATACCCCTCTGTTTGAGCTCATATACGAGGAGATCAAACTGGTTCCTGAATTCATAGGCTGTGAGTTTGGCTGTGTAGCCACCCAGACTGTCTATGACAACCACCTCGGCCTCAGGGGGTATGTCATGTATTATCTTGGTGAAGTTGCCCTTCATGGGGTCCATGTCCATGCTTAGCTCTGCCTCGGTTATCCTTGCCCTTATACCTGTAAGTTCTATGAAGTTGAGGAGCCCCTTCTCCTCCAGCTCCTGGGTGTTCCAGCCGAAGGAGTTTGCCTGTATGTGGAGGTCATTGGCATCCTCCTCTGCTGTTATGTAGACGGTGTTGTAACCCTCCATGCAGCTGCTTATGGCAAACCGCAGCCCGAAGATGGTCTTACCACACCCGGGCTCCCCTGTTATCAGAACGGATCTCCCCATGGGGAAACCGCCTATGGTATCATCAAGTCCATTGATCCCTATCTTCAGCCTCTCCATTATGAACACCTCTATGATCTGAACTCCATGTATGATTCAATAAGGTCTGCACCGCTCATGAAAATAAGGTCATGTTCCTTTGCGTATTTCATGGCGTCCTCTGTTGAAAGCGAGTTACCTGTCCTGTCATCCATCATCTCACAGCAGACAGCAACACCGGTAAGTCCGGCCATCTCCATGAGGGCTATGCTCATCTCGGTGTGACCCCCCCTCCTTAGTACATGGCCATCAGCGGCCCGGAGGAGGGTGACATGACCTGGGGACCTGAAGAGGTCGCCGAAGCTCTCATGTCTATCATCCCTGCAGATCCCTGCAAGTTCCCCTATGGTGAGGGCACGGTCATTGTCGGTTATACCGGTGAAGGTCTTCCTGTGATTCACGGTTATGGAGAAGGCGGACTTCTCATCGTAGGGTATGTCATGGGGGGATAGTTTTCCCAGGACCGGGTACCTCCCTGACGCCTCCTCCATTATATCGGTCATGTAGGGTATTCCAAGCTTCTCTGAGTTTTCCCAGGAGACAGGCACACATATGAGTCCCCCGGCGTCGTTCCTCATGATCCTTATATGCTCCGGTTTTATCTTCTCAGCAGCAACGATCATGTCTGTTTCTCTTTCACGGTTATCTGCATCAAATACAAGGACTATTTCTCCCCTTCTAAGTGCTTTAAGGGCTTCCTGAATCATAATCACAATCTCCATTGATAATCCTGATGTATCTTTTATCCTGAGATTTAATCGGCGGCTATGCTGAGCTATTATCTATTCATTCCAGCCTGATGTCTGTTATTCCTGAATTTCACTGGTGTCTATATCCAGGCTAACGGTATCTCCATCCCTTAATTTAAGGGTTTTTCTGAGGTTCACAGGGGCCACAAATTCAAGACACCCCGGCCGGTGATGGGTCTTAAGGGGGAAGAGTATGGCCCCCTCAACCACCCCGTTGAGCAGGGCCTTAACGTAGAGGACATCACCAAAGCCGCCGCCTCCCTGTATCACAGGGGCCCCCTCCCTTATCCTCTCCACAATTTCAGAGTCACCGACCTCTATGTTGAGGGTGCCGGGGAAGGGATCGAAGCCCAGTTTCTCCCTGAACTGGTCCCGGTATACGCTACGGGTTATGAAGTAGGCCCCCTCACCGAAACCTGATTTCACCTTTCCTCTGATAATCAGAGGTTCACCCCCTTAACCTGCACCTTATTGTTGAGAACAGCGGTCCCCTCAGGTCGATCTCCCGGTTTTTACCGGTTATGTACCTCATGGCGGTGTCCTCAAGGGTGAGGTTCAGGTCAGAGAGGGATCTTGCTATTGTGCTCCTCACCTCAACCTCCTCGGCGCCACTTACAACCATCTCCTCTATGCGGTAGGCTGCCTCGGCTGCAAGGGCCTCCATGTATGTTATACCGGTGTTCAGGCCCTCCTTTCTGGCCCTGGTAATGAGTTCGCTGTCGAGCTCGGTTCCAGGTGGCACACCCAGGATGTTCCCATCATGTATGTAAACGGTGTTCCATACTGCGGGTCCCAGCAGCCGCGTGTTCTCCTCCACCTCAAGGGCACTCACCTCTATCCTCCGCCCAAGGAATTCCCCACTGTAGACCTCGAAGCTGCAGGGGGACGGGGCGTCTGCATGGGCCCTCCAGGTTTTGACTATCCTATCCATGAGCATACGGCCATCTGAGGTTACAGGGTGGAGGTTTATCCTGAGCATCTCGGCGATGTCCCTGTCAGACAGTCGCCATTCACCGTATATCTGGGGGTAGACCATTTCACGCACGTCGCTTGCCTGGTTGAGGATCATGGCAACCCTTTCAACCCCCACCCCGAGGTTCATGACCTCCTGGTCTATCCCGTACATGGAGAGGGCTATCGGTGAATAGAGGCCGAATGTTGCCACCTCAACCCACTCCTTAAGGAGGGGGTGGTAGGCGTAGACCTCTGTCTGGGTGCCGGGTATGTAGTACTTGGACTTCTTCTCATCCGGGCGGAACCTGAACCTTGAAAATCCCAGGTGCTCGAGGAGCCCCTCTGCAACGGCCTTCCCCACATCAAGGGGGACCTCATGGTCCACCACCACACAGGAGGCGGAGTGATAGGTCATCAGATGACTGGAGTCCTCCTTCTGCTCCCTCCGGAAGCAGCGGTCGATGGAGAAAAGCTTTAGTGGCATCCTGTACCTGTCGTGGATGTTCTGGAGTGATATGAACCATCCTGATGTCATGTGGGACCTGAGGGTGGTTCTCCCTGAAACGGGTTTGAGGTCCCTTATCTCAGGGAAGACCCTTTCAAGGACCCTCAGACCATCGTGGCTCTCAACTTCAAGGGCATTGGATACCTCGAGGACGAGGTCGTCCCCTGAAAGATCCCCCTTCTTGTATGACCTGAAGACCTCCTTCAGGTTTTCTAGCTTCTCATCAGACACATCTATGCCCATATCCTCTATCATCTGGATCCTACCGGCCCCGAGTCCGATATCGGGTCTTGGGAGACCCCCGAGGTAGAAGCACCTGTCCAGGACTGCAGGGGCCTCGGGCCCGAACTGGCGGTATATGTGCTCCTCATCTATGAGGAGAGGGTTCACCATTTCACTGAATCCGAGGCGCAGGTAGGCCTCCCTTATCATCCAGATGGTATCATAGAGTACGTGCGATTTTCCGGTTTCGAATCGGAGGCGTGGATACTGCATGTCATGGTGGGGTTTCCTTAGACTCTTCCCACTTTCAAGCCATGCCCTTTCAAAGTCCCTCCTTGAAAGCTTCACTATATCCTTTCTTTTCAAACAGAACCCCCAGTGATCATTATCAAATAAATCAGGCGACTGATCCTGATTGAAGGCTTAAATCCATACATCACCCTCAGATTAGAACGTCCGTAGAGGACCGGGTGATGGTTCATCACCTGAGATTGACTTTATTCTCGGTTATGGTTCATCACCTTAACTATTGACTGCCAAACCTTATAATAATGAATGCTAAAAATATTGTCCATGGAAAGTCAAGTCTATGAATGTGATGTTCTGATAATAGGCTCAGGTGGAGCTGGCTGCAGGGCAGCCATAGAAGTTTCTGAACACAATCTCACGCCATTAATAGTTTCAAAGGGATTATCATTTAAATCAGGATGCACTGGAATGGCTGAAGGAGGATACAACGCTGCATTTGCATGTGTTGACCCCGAGGACAGTCCGGATGTGCACTTCGAGGACACCATGAGGGGTGGAGGATTCCTCAATGACCCCCAGCTTGTCCGCATACTTGTGGATGAGGCACCCGACAGGTTGAGGGACCTTGAAACATATGGAGCCCTCTTTGACAGACAGGAATCCGGGCTGCTTGACCAGAGGCCCTTTGGGGGGCAGACCTACAGGAGGACATGCTACCAGGGGGACCGCACCGGCCATGAGATGATAACAGCCCTCAAGGAGGAGGTCATACGACGGGATATAGAGACAGTTGAGGAGATCATGATAACATCCCTCCTTGTGGAGGAGGACCGTGTACTGGGAGCCATGGGTGTATCCATAAGGGACTCAACCACTGTGGCCTTCAGGGCGTCTTCAACCATCCTGGCAGCCGGCGGGGCCGGCCACATCTACCCCGTTACATCCAACACCATCCAGAAGGGCGGGGATGGATTTTCAGTGGCATGGAAGGCAGGGGCTGACCTAATAGACATGGAACAGGTCCAGTTCCACCCCACGGGCATGGTCTACCCCGAGTCAAGGAGAGGGGTCCTTGTGACAGAGGCCGTGAGGGGTGAGGGCGGAATACTCCTCAACAGTGAGGGGGAGAGGTTCATGAAGAGATACGACCCCCGAGGTGAACTGGCGACAAGGGATGTTGTTGCAAGGGCAATCTACACCGAGATCATGGAGGGGAGGGGCACCGGGAATGGTGGAGTCTACCTTGATGTCAGCCACCTGCCCGATGAGGTCATAGAGGAGAAGCTTGAGACCATGCTCCTCCAGTTCCAGGATGTTGGTATTGATATAAGGTCCGAGCCAATGGAAGTGGCACCCACAGCACACCACTTCATGGGAGGCGTCAGGATAGATGAGTGGGGCAGGACAAACCTCAGGAACCTCTTTGCAGCCGGTGAGGTTACCGGTGGTGTCCATGGAGCCAACAGACTGGGCGGCAATGCACTGGCGGATACCCAGGTATTTGGAAGGAGGGCCGGGATAGCAGCTGCAAGGAACGCCATCAAATCAGCCCCGGCGTCTATCAGGTCTGCTGTTGAGGAGGAGGAATACCGTATAAAGTCAATGGTGGCCGAAGGATCACACAGCCCATCCGAGATAAGGGACAGGCTCCATGAGGCCATGTGGAACGGTGTTGCCATAGTAAGGAGCCGTGAATCCCTTGAATCAGCCAGAGCAGTTATCCAGGACCTCACGACGATGATGGGAGATCTGAATGTCCCTGAGACGTCTGGCTTTAACACCTACCTCATCGAGGCCCTCGAACTTGAAAATATGCTTGTAACCTCATCAATGGTGGTGGAATCAGCCCTGATAAGGGAGGAGAGCAGGGGATCCCATTACAGGAAGGATTTCCCTGAAACCAGACCTGAATGGCTTAAGAGCATAGTCCTCAACAGGACCAGAAGACCCGGCTTCATAGAGAGGGGCCTTAAATCAGCCTAGGGCCACCTTAAACATAGGTCAGCTCATATGATCTGCTGCCGATGATCATCTGCAATTATCTTCAGCACGGTATCCCGGAGTTCAGGTTTTCTGTAATCAGGGAATACATGGCGGGCCCCTGCCGCCATCAGGGCCCGATCACTGTACCTTCCTGCGGATATGCCGATGTTAACAGCCCCAACATGGTCACCAGCCCTCATGTCATGGGGAGTGTCTCCGAAAAGCACGGTACTCCCGGTTGCACCGATCCTGAGACCCCTTCTAACCGCAATCTCTGTTAGCTTATTCCTGTCAGGACTGTCACTACCAAACCCCCCGAAGGAAAAGTAACCTGCAATACCTGCCCTTTCGAGCTTCATGAATGCTATTTCCCTCAGGTTGCCTGTAACAAGGCCCATAGGTACATCCATGGATTTAAGGAAACTCAGGAAGTCCTCCACGCCATCTATGAGTTCTATATTCTCTTCATTTATGTTATGTTTCACGTATTCTCTGAGTTCCCGGAGGAATCTGGGCAGCTGACCCTCTATCTCTTCACCTTCAAGGCCCCTGAGGAGGAGGACCTCCTCTGCTATCACAGGGTCTGTCTTTCCGTGGTAGTCTATGAGCTCCACGCCGGCATCAACACCATAGACCTCCCTGAAGGCGTGCCTGAAGGCATTCTCATGGGCGGAAGACCGGTGTATCAGGGTCTTATCAACATCAAAGAGGGCCATCATCCTGTTAGCTCCGCGGCAGCTGCTTCTGCGAGTTCCATCACATATTTCTCCTCCAGGACCTCCAGTTCTCCATCCATCAGGAGAATCCTCCCATCGCATATAACGGTGTCCACATCGGCCCCTGAGGCAGAATATACTGTGTGTGACGGAGGGTTTCTCCAGGGAGTCAGGTGGGGCCTCCTGGTGTTAAGTATGACGATGTCAGCGAGCTTACCAGGGGCTATAAGACCGGCGTCGATTCCAAGGGCCCTGGCACCGTTGAGTGTGGCCATACCGAACACATCCATGGCTGGAAGCGCTGTAGGGTCTTCAAGGTTCACCTTCTGGAGCAGTGAGGCTGTTTTCATCTCCTGGAACATGTCAAGGTTGTTGTTTGATGCGGCGCCATCGGTTCCCAGTGAAACGTTAACACCCCTCTGGAGGAGCCGGGCGACCGGGGATACTCCCGATGCAAGTTTCATGTTACTTGAGGGGTTGTGTGAGACCTTCACATCTCTCTCTGCAAGTATATCAATCTCCCAGTCCTTCAGCCACACGCAGTGGGCAGCCACGGTCCGTGGGCCCAGCACACCAACCTCATCAAGGTACTCCACAGGGGTCATTCCATGGGACCTGGAGACTTCACTGACCTCATTCTCTGTCTCTGAGACATGTATATGTATCATGAGATCATTTTTATCGGCCAGGGCAGCTGTCTCTTTAAGGAGTTCCTCTGAGCACGTGTAGGGGCTGTGAGGGCCAAGCGCAACCCTTATGCGGTCATCTGCCATCCCATGACATTCCTTTATTATCCTGCGGCTCTCCCTCAGTTCGGCAGTCATCTTTTCAGTGTCTCCCAGGTCTATCATACCGTGGCTTATGACGCACCTGAGGCCTGCCTCCTCCACGGCACGTGCAACGTGGTCCATGTAGAAGTACATGTCGTTGAAGGAGGTTGTACCTGATCTTATCATCTCGATACATCCCAGCAGGGCTCCGGCGTAGCAGTAATCCCCGTTGAGCCGGGTCTCGGCAGGCCATATGTGATCGTTCAGCCACCTGTCAAGGGGTAGGTCATCTGCAATCCCCCTGAAGAGTGTCATTGAGAGGTGAGTGTGTGTGTTCACAAGTCCAGGGATCAGGAGCTTGCCTGTTCCGTCAATAACGGTGTCAGCATCCCCCGGGCTGAGGGTGTTCGAGACATCAGCTATCCTGTTATCCTCAATGAGGACGGATCCCCGCCGGATTCCCCCCGCATCAAGGATCTCTGGACCGGTTATCAGTATGCTTTCATTATCCATGGAACCACCTTATAACTTATAAGTTCTAACTTATAATCCGGTCAGGGACCGGACTCCAAACCTATTATATAGGTTTCCTGAAAGAGATATAAGTTAATCTCCAGTGAAGAATGATAGATCCTGCAGATGAATGAATAAACCCTGCAGGAGCTTAATGTAAAATAAATTTAACCAGTCATCGAGGGATTGAATGAAGATAAGAATAGCGGTTCCCTCCAAGGGAAGGATAAGCGAGCCTGCAATAAGGTTACTTGAAAATGCGGGTGTCGGCCTTAAGGATACTGTTAACAGGAAATTATTCTCAAAGACACAGCACCCCCAGATTGAGGTAATGTTCAGCAGAGCAGCGGACATACCTGAATTCGTTGCCGACGGTGCCGCTGACCTGGGGATCACCGGCTATGACCTCATAGTTGAAAGGGGAAGTGACGTTGAAATCCTGGAGGACCTCAAATACGGGAGGGCCAGCCTGGTTCTTGCAGCCCCTGAGGACTCCACCATCAGGGGCCCGGAGGACATACCTCAGGGTGCAGTTATAGCCACAGAGTTCCCGGGGATAACAGAGAACTATCTCAGGGAGCACGGTATAGATGCGGAGGTTGTTGAACTCACAGGATCAACAGAGATAGCGCCCTTCATTGGAGTCGCTGACCTCATAACAGACCTCAGCAGCACAGGGACAACCCTCAGGATGAACCACCTCCGGGTAATCGACACCATCCTCGAAAGTTCGGTTAAGCTCATAGCAAACAGGGAAAGCTACGCCACCAAATCAGGGATAATAGAGGAACTCAGAACAGGGATACGCGGAGTCATAGATGCCGAGGGGAAGAGACTGGTGATGCTTAACATCGACCGCAAAAACCTTGACAGGGTCAGGGCCCTGATGCCCGGGATGACAGGCCCCACGGTCTCAGAGGTGCTCTCAGATAACGGGGTTGTGGCAGTACACGCAGTGGTGGATGAAAAGGAGGTCTTCAACCTCATAAACAGGCTCAAGGCGGTGGGGGCAAGGGATATACTTGTTGTGCCCATTGAGAGGATAATACCCTGAGGGTGAGTGAATTGAAATTCCTGAGGTTCATGAAGGATGGAAGGCTCCTTCACGGGTTCACAGAGAACAGAAGAATATTGGAGATCCGGAAGGAGGAATACCTCTCAGATAACCCTGAGGTCATTGCTGAACATTCACTGGATGATGTGAGGATACTACCACCGGTATCCCCATCCAAGGTAGTCTGTGTGGGCCTCAACTACAGGGACCATGCCGCTGAACTTGGAATGGACATCCCTGATGAACCGATCATCTTCCTTAAACCGCCGACAACCGTGATAGGTCATGGGGACACAGTGATATATCCTGAGATGTCCTCAGAGGTTGACTATGAGGTTGAACTTGCAGCCGTCGTATCAGAGAGGGCCCGGAGGGTTGACTCCTCGGCGGCATCTGAGTTCATAGCAGGCTACACTGTCCTCAATGATGTAACTGCAAGGGACCTGCAGAGGAGGGACGGTCAGTGGACACGTGCAAAGAGTTTTGACACCTTCTGCCCGATAGGACCTGTAATAGAGACTGATGTAACTCCGGATAATCTTGATATATCCCTGAAACTCAATGGGGAGGTCAGACAGTCCTCAAACACGTCCAACATGATATTCACGGTCCACGAGCTCCTTGAGTTCATATCCCATGTCATGACACTGGAGCCAGGGGACGTCATAGCAACTGGCACACCCCCTGGTGTGGGCCAGATGGTACCGGGGGACACCGTGAGGGCCACCGTTGAGGGTGTGGGGACCCTTGTGAACCGGGTTGAAAGGTCTGTGTGGATGGATTGAGGATTTTATCGACCATTGAGAAAGATTCTTTTTTTCATAATTTTTCAGAGAAAAGAGATGTGTCTTGATATTCCTTTGAGTAAGGTTTCTCATTCATATGTTTGCAGAGAAAAGAGATGTGTCTTGATATTCCTTTGAGTAAGGTTTCTCATTCATATGTTTGCAGAGAAAAGAGATGTGTCTTGATATTCCTTTGAGTAAGGTTTCTCATTCATATGTTTGCAGAGAAAAGAGATGTGTCTTGATATTCCTTTGAGTAAGGTTTCTCATTCATATGTTTGCAGAGAAAAGAGATGTGTCTTGATATTCCTTTGAGTAAGGTTTCTCATTCATATGTTTGCAGAGAAAAGAGATGTGTCTTGATATTCCTTTGAGTAAGGTTTCTCATTCATATGTTTGCAGAGAAAAGAGATGTGTCTTGATATTCCTTTGAGTAAGGTTTCTCATTCATATGTTTGCAGAGAAAAGAGAAAAAATGGGTCTGGATTTATACTCTAGGAAAAGAGCTGTCTGAGGATCATTCAAGGTATATGGCTGGCTTCAGGGGAACGGCATTCACAGCCTTGTTTTCAGGGTCATAGTCTGGTTTGCTGTGTATCACAACCCTGGCTCCAACCTCTGATTCAATGTAATCAGATGCATCCATGAGTACGCTGTACTCGTCTATCACCGTAACCTCTGATTTACCAAGGTCCCTGATGATCCTCCTTACAAATTCAGCAACCTCCTTCATGTTATCATGGACGCCCTCAGCTGAAACCCTTCCCATTATGGAGCCCATATCTAGTTTTCCTACCTCTGCTGCGACCCTTAGCACATCCCATTTCCATTTTGGTGAGGTGTATATGTGGACCCTCTCCGGGGTGGATCCAAGGATCTTCATGATTTCCTGAATGTCTCTAACGGTATTCTGGACCATCTCCTCTGCAACCTGCACATCCCTGCTCTCTGCATCATCTGAGAAGTCAGGCCATGGAGCTTCTGCTACAAAACCCTCACCACCATACCTCTCCCACATCTCCTCAGCAGTGTAGGGTATGAATGGAGCCATGAGCCTTATCCAGGCGTGCAGAACGTTTGCAAGGACAGATTTAACCTCATCATCAACTCTACCCTCAACACGCTTAAGGTAGTGGTCAACATCCTTTTTAAGGAGATAGAGTGCCTCCTGAACTGCCTTTCTTGTCTGGAATGATTCAAGGGCCCTTGTGGCTTCACGTATCCTCTGGTTCAGCTGACCCATCATCCACCTTCCAATGAAGCTTTCAGGTTCAGCTGGAGTAACCTCACTGAGGACTGGCCTACCATCCAGGATACCTGAGACCCTCTCTCCGAATTCCCTGAACCATTCAATCCTCCTGCGGGTCCCGATGACCTCACTCTCCCTCCAGTCAAAGTCCTGCCATGGCTCTGCTGAGGACATGAGGAAGAGCCGCACCACGTCTGCACCGTGCTTCTCGATGGCATCCCTCAGGAGTATGACGTTGCCCTTGGAGGATGACATCTTGTTGCCCTCAAGAAGGCCCATACCAAAGACCACAGCCCCCCGGGGCCACCCTGACTCAGGGAATATGGCTGAGTGGTGGAATATATGGAATGTCAGGTGATTGCCTATGAGGTCCTTTGCAGAGAGCCTCCAGTCAAGGGGGTACCAGTACCGGAATTCCTCCCTGAGATCCTCAAAGGTTCCTGAATCATCTAGGAATATGGCATCAAAGAACTCATCGTCCATCTCCCCGGCATCCATCTCCCTGAGGCGGTGTGCGATGGTGTAATATGCCATGTAGATTGTTGAGTCTGTGAGGGGTTCGATGATCCACCTCTCATCCCAGGGCAGCCTTGTTCCAAGGCCTATCCTCCTTGAACATGCCCAGTCATTGAGCCAGTCGATGTAGTATTCAAAGTTGGCCCGGACCTCCTCGGGTATTATCTTCATGCCATCGAGGCACCTGTGGGCGAGGTCCTTCCAGGCGTCATCAGAGTACTTCATGAACCACTGGTCCTCCATGACCCTCACAACGCACCTGCCACCGCAGCGGCATATAACAGGTCGCTCAGCGAATTCATACATCTCATCTGCAAGGCCCTGGTCCTTCAGTTCATCAGCGATGACCTCACGGGCCTCAGAGACCTTCATACCACCATAGACAGGGATGTGGCTGCTCATAACACCCCTCGCATGCTCGATCTTGTATAGCTCCCCGGTGGCATCCTCAAGGCGGGGGTCCTCCTGGTTTCTGACACCAAATTTCTCTATAACCTCGGCCGCCGGGAACTCACCGTAGCCATCCACTGCTATGACATTCACGGGCTCAATATCAGCAACCACATCCTCAAGACCGTACCTTTCAAGGAGTTCATGGTCTGTCCTGAGGTCCTCAAGGGCTATGAAGTCTGCAGGGGCATGTGCAGGGACAGAGAACACAACACCTGTGGCATATTCAGGGTCAACGAAGGAAGCCGGGAGTATGGGGTGTTCCTGGCCCGTCACAGGATTCTCCACGCACATCCCTATCAGGTCCCCGGGGTTGACGTCACCGGAAACCTTGAGGTCCAGTTTCTGGTGTGAAAGATTATCCACGGCAGCCCTGCTTATTATCCACTCCTCACCACCTGTTTCAACCCTCACATAATCCTCATCAGGGTTCAGCCAGAGGTTGGTGGCCCCATAGATTGTCTCGGGCCTGAAGGTGGCTGCGACCAGGTATGAGTCTCCAAGTTTGAATTTGAGGAGTGTGAGCTGGTTTATGGCAACCCCCTCACCCTCAAGGAGGTCATGGTCACCCACAGGGTTTTCACATTCAGGGCAGTACTTAACAGGATGGGCGCCCTTCCTTACGAGGCCAAGGTCCCTCAGCTTCCTTATCTGCCACTGTATGAACCTGCTGTAGGTGGGATCCGTGGTTTTGAATTCACGCCTCCAGTCGATGGAGTAGCCCATATCCTCCATAACAGACCGGTATTCCCTGCTGAAGTATTCAACTATGTACTCAGGGTCACTGAAACGTTCAAGCTCATCCTCGGGGACCCTGTGGACCTCCCTGTAGATTTTGAGGGTCCAGGGATCCTTCCTCTGAATCCTCCGCGCTATCCCTATGACAGGGGCCCCTGTGACATGCCAGGCCATGGGAAACAGGACGTTGTAGCCCTGCATCCTCTTGAACCGTGCATAGACATCAGGGACAGTGTAGGTCCTCCCGTGTCCTATGTGCATCGCACCACTGGGGTAGGGGTAAGCGACTGTGAGGAATATCTTTTCTCTGTCATCAGGGTCAGCCTGAAATATGCCAGCATCTCTCCATCTATCACGCCATTTTCTTTCAATATCCACTGAATCACCGCCATCATGGCCTTTTAACTTCATCATCTAACCATTCAAGGTAATCACGAGATCCCCCGGTTATGGGAATTGATATTATGCATGGATTATCATAACTATGTAGTTCCCTGACTCTTTTAATTATTTGCGGGGTCAGTTCATGGGACGTTTTAACAATGAGGGCTGACTCTTCATCCTCCTCCATGCTTCCCTCCCAGTGATAGATGGACCTTATGGAGGGGATTATATTAACACAGGCAGCGAGTCTCTCCTCAACAAGTTTACGTCCGATGGATGCTGATTCATCCACTGAGGATGCTGTTATGTAGATCAGTGTGAACACTCCATCACCTCCCAGATATCCGGGACCTCAGGGGGTTTCAGTTTATGCTCCGATCCCTTAACCATACTGGCAATCCTTTCAACCTCTGAGGGTGGCAGTGATAGGGTGGATGCGACCTCCTCCACCGGGAGCTTCCTGTCAACCAGGAGGCAGAGGAGTTCATCCAGTAGATCGTACTTCATGCCGAGTTCCTCCTCATCGGTCTGGCCGTGCCAGAGGCCGGCTGTGGGAGGTTTTTTTATTATCTCAGGGGGAACACCCAGCCTCCCCGCAAGTTCACGGACCTGTCCCTTGTACAGTCCTCCGATGGGTAGCATATCAACTCCACCATCACCGTACTTGGTGAAGTAACCCAGAAGTAGCTCGGTCCGGTTACCGGTACCTGCCACGAGCCGGTTCAGGGAGTTGGCATGGTAGTAGAGGATCACCATGCGGGCCCTTGGTTTAAGGTTTGCCAGTGCCAGTTCATTCGCATTGTGGCTGCAGAGCCCAGTGAGGGATTCTATGATGGGGTCAATGTCTATGGTTTCACTCTCAATTCCAAGTTCATCTGCAACGGTCCTGGCATGTCTCAGATCATCCCTGGGGGTAGTACTGGATGGCATGATTAGCCCGAGGACCCTGTCAGGTCCCAGAGCATTAACTGCAAGGTATGCTACTGTGCTTGAGTCCACACCACCACTGAGCCCCAGCACCACACCGCTGGCTCCACTCTCAGCCACCTTCTGCCTTATGAAATCCTCTATTACCGATACCACTTCAGAACAAAGCCCGGGAACACACTTCATGGAACCACTCTCATCAAACAGCAATGGTTAAAAGTAAGTAGGGTATATTTTATATAACTATCAAAAGAGGTAGAAAAACTTATATCAGTGATGCTGATCTTGGATCGATGATTAATTTTACAGGAGGAGTATAATGGCATTTAAGGATCTCTTCAAGTTCAATAAGGGCAAAACAACATTTGTATTCATAGGTGGAAAGGGAGGAGTTGGTAAGACAACCATATCGGCTGCAACAGCCCTCTGGATGGCAAGGTCAGGTAAAAAGACCCTGGTGATCTCAACTGACCCTGCACACTCACTTTCAGATTCACTGGAGAGGGAGATAGGCCACACCCCCACAAAGATAACCGAGAACCTCTATGCGGTTGAGATAGACCCTGAGGTTGCAATGGAGGAGTACCAGGCAAAACTTCAGGAACAGGCTGCAATGAACCCTGGCATGGGCCTGGATATGCTCCAGGACCAGATGGACATGGCATCAATGTCCCCGGGTATCGATGAGGCTGCGGCCTTCGACCAGTTCCTGAGGTACATGACAACCGATGAATACGACATCGTTATCTTTGACACGGCACCAACCGGTCACACCCTCCGCCTCCTATCCTTCCCTGAAATAATGGACTCATGGGTCGGGAAGATGATAAAGATAAGGAGGCAGATAGGAAGCATGGCCAAGGCCTTCAAGAACATACTCCCATTCATGGGTGATGAGGAAGAGGAGGACAGGGCGCTGCAGGACATGGAGGCCACCAAGAAGCAGATAAACGCTGCAAGGGAGGTCATGTCAGACCCTGAGAGGACATCCTTCAAGATGGTTGTCATCCCTGAGGAGATGTCCATCTACGAGTCAGAGAGGGCAATGAAGGCCCTCGAGAAGTACAGTATCCACGCCGACGGCGTAATAGTGAACCAGGTCCTCCCGGAGGAGAGCGACTGCGAGTTCTGTAATGCCCGCAGAAAACTCCAGCAGGAGAGGCTTAAGCAGATCCGGGAGAAATTCAGTGATAAGGTGGTTGCAGAGGTCCCGCTTCTCAAGAAGGAGGCAAAGGGTATTGAAACCCTGGAGAAGATAGCAGAGCAGCTTTACGGCGAACCCGAGCCAGAATAGATCCCTTAAATTTTTTATGATCAGTACATTGAGCACCTGATTTTTCCTCTTTTTACCACCTTTAAGGCCACTGTATTATAGAATCACCATCTTTTATTAAAAAATTTTCCATCTCAGATGTCATTATTTCAATTTATATCATATTTAAGACCTTTAAATCTTAATATGGAATTTAAATGGGAGTATATCAAATTTTAAAATAATTTTTGACTTCTTAATGTATTTTAGGATGCTGGGGGCTCCTAATTTTTTCAAAGAAAAAAATGCCAAAATTTATAATATTCATTCAAATTACTTAACAATATATTAATGTTAGGTGAGCACTATGAAAGTTGCAGTTTATGGCGCGGGTAACCAGAAACTTTATGTGGACCAGCTGAACTTGCCTGAAAAATATGGGGGTGAGGCACCCTACGGTGGAAGCAGAATGGCAATTGAATTTGCAGAGGCCGGACATGACGTTGTACTGGCAGAACCAGCAAGGGATATGCTGGATGATGCACACTGGAAGGTGGTTGAGGATGCAGGGGTCACAGTAACAGACAACGATGCAGAGGCAGCCAGTGAGGCTGAAATAGCAGTACTCTTCACACCCTTCGGTAAGAAGACCTTTGAGATAGCAAAGAACATAACAAATCACCTGCCAGAGGGGGCTGTCATAGCAAACACCTGTACGGTCTCACCTGTGGTACTCTACTACGTACTTGAAAGGGAGCTTAGAAGGGATCGTAAGGACCTGGGTATAGCATCAATGCACCCTGCAGCCGTCCCTGGTACACCACAGCACGGCCACTATGTCATAGGGGGTCACTCAAGCAGTGAACTTGACATAGCAACAGATGAACAGATATCAAGATGCGTTGAACTCGCTGAAAGCTGCGGTAAGGTAGCCTATGTTGTACCAGCCGACGTATCAAGTGCAGTTGCAGATATGGGGTCACTTGTTACAGCGGTCACACTTTCAGGTGTCCTTGACTACTACTATGTGGGTACACAGATAATCAGGGCCCCCAAGGAGATGGTTGAAAAGCAGATCCTCATGACACTCCAGACCATAGCTTCACTCGTTGAAACCTCAGGTGTTAATGGAATGCTCAAGGCCATGAACCCTGAACTCCTTGTGAGGAGCGCTAAATCAATGCACCTCCTTGAGGAGCAGGAGGAACTGGATGCAGCACTCAACACCCTATCAGACCTTGATGATGAGGTAAATAAATGGATAGAGAAGGGTGAGATCAGGCACACGGATCTGGTTGCTGCACAGGCCCTTGCAAAGGAGATAAAGAACCTCATGGGTGGAAAGGCTGCCGAGGGTACAATAAGGCGCTGCATGAGGAAGATGTTTGAATAATAATTTTTCCTTATCTTATTTTGTGCAACAAATTTTTTTGAGACCAATTCGGCAGCTGATTTTTGCAATGATTTGATGTTATCCAGAATAAGTTTTTAGTAGAAGCTCTGAATCGATGTTTTAATCCAAAAAATAAAAAGATCAGGTGACGGTTATTCTCATATTAACCGCCCTGAAGGTCTTTTTTATGTACACGTACCTGTAACCCCTTATGGTGTTGCTGTAGTTGAGCGTTGCTGATAGTGTGTCGGCTCTGAAGGTCTCTGAGAGTTTTATGGTCCTGGTGTACCTGCTCGGGTTGTAGATCTTCCTCGTTGTCACTATACTTGCATCGTATGGGTAGTATCCGATGGTTGCTGAGTAGCTTCTGCCGGGTTTCAGTGTGAACTTGAATGTCCGGTATCCAAGTTTTGCACCGGTTGATGAATAAACCGTCACATAGTATGTCACTGTGGTGGTGTACTTTCCTGTATTTCTGAATGTGAAGGAGTATTTTCTTCTGGCCGGGTTAACGTATACTGTGCTGTTCCTGAGGTTACCCAGACTGAAGGTGTAGACACCGGGTCCGGATAGGTACTGCTGGAAGTTTATGTTTCCTCTCTCCCCGGGTCCGAGTCTGATGGTTTCGTTCCTTATGAGTGACCCGTTTAGGTAGAATGGTATGCTGAATTCCCCTTCAAGGTCACCACTGTTTTCAATCTCTGCACTGACATTTGCGTTCACTGACCCCACAGCGCTTCCCGGTGTAACACTGAATGATCTTATCTCAAGTGTGGCTGGTTTCAGTGCGTTCACATTGATGCCTGGCGGATTATCTATCCACACCGTGTGGTTGCCCCTCTGCGTTATATTGTATGTGAATGACACTGTGACATCCCCACCGGCAGGCACGTTAACGGTCCTGTTCTGGACATTCACACCGTCAATGTAGAGCCTTGCGGTGTAGTTACCGGCAATGTCTCCGATGTTTGTCACCCTTACAGATGCATTGACTCTGAGGGGTATGACTCCGGTGGATGGTGAAACAGTTAGACTGTCAACAATGAAGGTTGCGGGTCTTAGAACCCTCACTGTGACCGGGGAAAGGGAATTGACAGTCACCTGGTGCTCACCTGGTTCACTGATATCCGCTGTGAAGCTAACAAGCACTGAACCCGGACCTGTGACCCTAACGGTCCTGTTCTGGACATTCACACCGTCAATGTAGAGCCCTGCAGTGTAGTTTCCAGACCCCTCCTCAGTGGTGCTTACAAGGGCCGTGACTATTATCCTGTGTGGTGAAACACCGGTGAGTGGTGTGGCACTGAGGTTTGAGATTGCAGGTTCACTGAGTACCCTCACATCAAGTGGGGTTAGAGATCCTATTCCAGCCAGGTATATTCCGGGATTGTCTATGGTGTGATTAAATGCCACCTGGACGCTTCTACCGGCCCCAACTGTAACATTCTTCTCATCCACAGCCAGACCGTTGATGTAGAGGACTGCAGTGTAATTCCCGTCAACCTCGCCGGTGTTCCTGGCAGTAGCAGTGGCTGTTATGGTAAGAGGGCTGAAACCTGAGGATGGTGTCACGCGCAGATCTGAGAGGGTTATGCTGGCAGGTCTAAGGACACGCACGATTTTACTGAACTCATTGATTCCCACAGTATGGTTTCCAGGGGTTAGAAGTGTCCCCATGGCGATCTCCCTTGTTTCGCCCGGACTGAGACTCACAATGTTCTCCTGCACGACCACACCATCAACCATTAGCCTTGCAGTGAAACCTATAACCAGGTCGTGGGGATTTGTCACGTTCAGGGACGCCCTTACACTTAATGGGGCCGGGCCTGTCACAGGCGTGACATTGAACCCTGTGATCGTTGGATCAGGCTCAAGGACCCTGATAGTCACATCAGTGCCTGAGTTCAAACGCAGACGGTATTCGCCTGGAAAGGTGAGCTCCTTTCTGAATGAAACCAGCACCGAACTCTTACCAGGGACACTGACGGTTCTGGTTTCCCAGGCTACATCATCAAGGTAGAGCGTCACTGCGAAATCACCTGCTAGGTCACCGTTGTTCCTTACTATTGCAGTGACAGTCACGTTGAGTGGTGATTTGCCCTCCACCGGCGAAACTGTAACATTGGATAGTGTGAAGTTGGCCTCACTGAGGACCCTGACGGTTCCTGAGACATTATTGTTGAGTGATATCGTGTAGAATCCTCTATCAGGAAGGAGTATGCTGGTGCTGAAGGGTACCGTGCTTTCACCTGGAATATTGAGGACCTCCGTGTGATCGGGAACACCGTTGACGTATATGGTGGCTGTGTAACTCCTTGGATTTGAATCGATATTGGTGATCATGGCGCTGACCGTAACCGTCAGTGGTGCTGCTCCGCTCTGGGGTGTCAGTGTGAAGTTTTCTATGTAGAACTTCTCCCCCTCCATGACATAGACCAGCTCGGGTTCAAGGTCGTTTATGGTGATCTCATATAGGCCTGCTGCAAGGGTCCTGTTGAAGGATACGGTGGTCCTGCTGCTGGCGTTCACCGTGACATCCCTGCTGTCAACGAGCACCCCGTCAATGTAAAGTTCTGCTGTGTAGCTGTCTGGAAGGTCGCCGTAGTTTACAAGGTCAGCTGTCACATTCACCTTCAGGGGCTCCTGGCCACCTGATGGTGTCACCCGGAGGTTCTCAGGGATTATCAGAGGCCCGAGGAATACCCTCACAGTTGCTGGTGGGAAGTTGTTCACACCCACAGAATATGCCCTGCTGTTTCTCAGGGTGTATTCAAACTCGAAGGGCACTGTTTCCAGTGAACCAACCTCGACCCACTTTCCAGCGGTCCTGTAACCGTTTATGTAGAGGTCAAGTCTGTACCACCCTGTGGAATCACCGTAGTTGGTTATGTTACCTGTAAGGGTTACTGTGAGGGGTCCTGTCCCGTTGAGGGGCGTCACGCTGATGTTGCTTATTATGAATGGCGTGAATCTTGTAAGGAAACCATCTGAAAGTCCTGTGAGATTCTTTTTGCAGGCATCTGGAGTTACCGTGAAATTTGAGGACCAGGTTTTCCCTGCAACATAGATGTTCTGGTACCTGTCAACCGCCACACCATAGCCCTGGTCAGCCTCAATGCCCCCCAGGTAGGAGCTGTAGAGGACGCCTTTCGGGATGCTGAATTTCATAACGAAGGCATCCACACCACTTAAGGAACTGTCGTATGCTCCGGGTGTTAAGGGGAAGTTATCTGATCCTGTCCAACCTGTGAGGTAGAGGTTTCCAAGGATGTCCTGTGTGATATCGTTTATTGAGTCGTCTCCGCGACCACCGAGGTAGGTTGAGTATTCCACTGAGTAGTCATTGAATACCATGATGAAACCGTCACTGGAGCCGTTCCTTATTTTCTGGTAGGCGTTTAATGTCACAGGGAAGTCAGATGAATTGGTTTTACCTGCGAGGTAAATCCTGGAGTCCCGGGATATAATTGAATAACAGAAATCCGGTCCTGAACCTCCAAGGTAGGTTGAATAATCACAATTCAGGTCTGGAGTGAATCTTGATAGAAATATATCGGTGGTTCCCCTTTTATCACCGGATATGGCATCAAATGTCACTGGAAAGTCATCTGAGTAGGTGTATCCCGTAATGTATATGTTACCTGCATAGTCAATGGCGATCCCCTGGCAGTAGTCGTCCCATGATCCCCCAAAGTATCTTAGATTGACAGGATTGAGGTCCTGGTCGAACCTGGCAAGAAATGCATCGTATCCACCATGATAGGTCCAGTCTGTCAGTGGAGTTGCGTTTGGGTTGGTCCCCGGCACTATAACTGTACCCCCACCCAGCTCGGATACATTGAGGACGGTTGAAATCGTGTAGCCACTGACGTAAATGTTGCCCTCATAATCGATGGCAAGGCCCTTTGCAACGTCATAGCCTGAGCCGCCAATGTATACCCTCTTAACTTCTTTGCCTGAGGGGTCTATTTTTGATATGAAGGCATCCGCAACCTTCAGACCGTCATGGTTTATCTCGCCCACAACGTAGGCGTATCCATCTCCATCTGCAACTATTCTGTGGCCCCAGTCGTCTCCTGATGTGTCAGTTAATATTGTATGGTATATGACTTCTCTTGTCACGTTAAATTTGGTGACGAATACATCCTTGGATCCGTTTACATGTGTAGATCCGGTCACATAGATGTACCCTGAGTCGTCCACATAGACGTCACGTGCCTCATCAACGACTTTGTCACCAAGGTAGGTTGAATAGTCCACTGTATAGTTTGATTCTGCAGCTACTGTACCCTGCAGTATCAGTAGGAGGAATATGGTGCAAAACAGAATAGAAAACCTTTTATATAGGTCTATTTTATCACCTCCCAAAGGTGAACTTTATTCTCACAGTTATAATGAATATAATTTACGGTTTGATCTTGAAATTAAGAAATTATGTTTACACTTCAAAAAAATAAACCAGGTGTTTTCATGAAGTTATACAATAAGAGGGACAATCTAAAAAGGATTTTTATTAATAGAGGAGTATTCAGTATTAATCGGCCTCAGAAACCATCCAGAGCATCAGCAGCTGAAAATTCGTTATATACAATCACGGCTCCGGTGGCAGAGTATTTCAGCTGACGTGTCGTTTTCAGGATATCAGAGAAGGGGATGGAATTAGAGGTAAATGAATGATTCAGAGGACAACGAGGATGGACATGTAACTGAATTCAGATTCACTCACATCCCTCAGTGTTGATTTCAGGACCCTCTCATCGGGATAGCTGAGCCTTTCACAGACAGCAACCCTCCTTTCAGGGTCAAGACCGCATTCAATGAGGAATGCTGCTGTCTTTGATGGATTCCTTGAGGGCAGGATTATGGTTGGCCTCCCATTATCAATTACATCCAGGATCCCCTCCTCGCCACGTCCATGAAGGGTGATGACATCTGCATCGTCCCAGGGTATCAGCAGCCTCGCTGCACATAGCTGGATTGAGCTGATTCCAGGCACCACCTTCACCCTCACCGGAAGTCCACGGGAGGATATTATCCTTTTCAATGGTTTGAGGACCCCTGAAAATCCAGGGTCACCTGTGGAGAGCACGGAGACCTCCATGGCGATTGCAAGTTCAGCAGCCCTTCCTAACTTCTCATCCATATCCCTGGCACCGAGGACCACGGTTTTTCTGGCGGATGGAAAAAGTTCAAGGGCCCTGCGACTTCCAAATACAACTTCTGATTTCATAACTGCATTCATTGCAGCGGGTGTGATGTAATCCGGCGATCCTGGACCTATCCCCACGATGTTCAGAGTCATAAAATTACCCCTATTCCATCAAATCAGCACGGAGGCAGATATTCACTGGGTCTCAGCAATCTCTCCATTAAAGAGAGTGTCCCATACCAACATTTTATTATAATATCCCGGCACTACTTATTAATGTGATAACAATGATCCAGATTGCAGTCACAGGAAAACCCAACGTTGGAAAATCATCATTCTTCAATGCAGCCACCCTATCTGAGGCCGAGGTTGCATCATATCCCTTCACAACAATCGATGCCAACCATGCAGTGGCCTATGCATCCTGCAGATGCCCCTGCAGGGAACTTGGAGTTGAATGCAACCCCCGGAACTCCCGGTGCATCAATGGTGTCAGACTAATACCAGTGGAGCTCATAGACGTCGCCGGCCTGGTACCAGGGGCCCATGAGGGGAGGGGCCTCGGGAACAAGTTCCTTGATGACCTCAGACAGGCGAGGGCATTTCTCCACGTCATAGACGCCTCAGGTTCCACCGATGAGGAGGGGAGACCCGTTGAAGCAGGAAGCCACGACCCCCTGGAGGACGTTGAGTTCCTGGAGGAGGAGATAACCATGTGGCTCTACGGGATCCTCGAAAGGAACTGGGAGAGGCTCCTCAGAAAGGCTGCTTCAGAGAAGCTCGACATGAACCGAATCATACATGAACAGCTCTCAGGCACCGGAATAACACCTGAGGACATCATTGAGGCATCAAGAAAGGTGGATGCCGATGTTTATTCATGGGGGAAGGATGAGCTTCTGCAGTTCCTTGATGAGCTCCTCAGAATAGCAAAGCCAATGCTCATAGTTGCAAATAAGGCGGACCTTCCCTCAGCCAGTGAGAATATTGAGCGCCTGAAGGATGCCTACCCCCACGTGGTACCCGCATCTGCAGAGGCTGAACTGGCCCTCAGAAGGGCAGCAGAGGCGGGTTTAATCAGTTACACCCCCGGTGGCAGTGAATTTGAGATCATCGATGAAGCAAAGCTCACAGATAAACAGAGGGCGGCCCTTGAGTACATACGTGAAAATGTCCTGGAGGTTTACGGGAGCACAGGTGTCCAGGAGGCCATCAACAGGGCCGTATTTGATCTTCTGGACATGATAGTTGTCTTCCCTGTTGAGGATGAGCACAGATTCACTGACCAGAAGGGGAATGTGCTCCCAGACGCAATCCTTGTACCGCGGGGCTCCAGTCCAAGGGACCTCGCCTACCTGATACACACGGAGATAGGTGACTCCTTCCTCCATGCGGTGGATGCCAGAAAGGGTATGAGGGTCGCATCCGACCATGAACTGGAGGATGGGGACATAATAAGCATCATCTGCAGCAGATAGTTTCATAGGATATCACATTAATTTAATAACATGAGTGGTGCATTTCAAGTGTAAGTCCCCTTGATGAAGCTGGTGGCTGTGCAACCACAAGGGTATGGGATGATAGTATTACATTAATTTAATAATGAGGGTGGTGCGTTTCAAGTGTAAATGTGGTGTGAACCATGACAGCCATATATGAACTTGAAGTGGAGGAGGTCCTGCAGAGGCTTGAAACATCAGAATCAGGCCTGGACCCCCAGGAGGCGGAAAAACGCCTCAAGATTCACGGCCCCAACAAACTTGAGGAGGTCAAAAGAAGACCACTCATCCTGCTTTTTCTATCAAACCTCTACAACGTACTTGCGCTGCTGCTCTGGATCGCAGCCATACTGTCCTTCATACAGGCAATTACCAGCTCGCAGTCGCCATTGTAATGGTTATAATCATAAACGCACTCTTCAGTTTCTGGCAGGAATATGAGGCTGAAAAGGCAGCAGAGGCCCTTAAAAACATTCTGCCTGTGATGGTTAAGGTCATAAGGGCCTCAAAGGAGGTCCTGATACCCGCGGCTGATGTCGTGCACGGGGACGTCATAATCCTTGAGGAGGGGGACACCGTCCCGGCCGACGCAAGGATCCTTGAATCACACAACCTGAGGGTGGATGCATCAGCACTGACAGGAGAATCAAAACCTGTGAGAAAGGTATCACACCCGGTCAGGGAGGCTGATAACTACATAGACACAGAGAACATTCTCTTTGCAGGCACCCAGGTGACTTCAGGTACAGGAAGGGCCGCCGTGTTTGCAACCGGCAGGGACACCGAGTTCAGCAGGATAGCGGCACTCACACAGGAGGTGCGTGAGGAGCCCAGCCCTCTCCAGCGACAGATATCCCTGGCCGCAAGGATCATAGGGGCCCTGGCGGTTGCCATGGGTGTCATCCTCTTCCTGGTGAACCTTTACATAGTCAGACTCCCCCTTGAAACAGCATTCATATTCGCAATTGGTTTGATGGTTGCAAACGTCCCGGAGGGCCTTCTCCCGAGCGTCACACTCTCACTTGCGGCCTCCGCAAGGAAGATGGCCCGGGAAAACGCCCTTGTGAAGAGACTTTCCAGTGTGGAGACACTGGGATCAACGACAATCATATGCACAGATAAGACAGGGACCCTCACAAGGGGTGAGATGACGGTCAGGAAAATATGGATCCCCCATAAGGTCATCGAGGTCACAGGGTCAGGTTACAGACCAGAGGGTCAGTTCCTCTTCAGGGGGGAACCAGTGAGCCACAGGGACATGGCCGAGCTGAAGCTGCTCATGAGGGCAGCCACCTTCTGCAACGATTCGGCCCTCATACACGAGGAAGGTGAATGGAGTGTGCTGGGTGATTCAACCGAGGGCGCCCTCCTTGTTGCAGCCGAGAAACTGGGCTTTGATGCTGAGGCAGAACTCGAAGCGATGCCCAGGATAACAGAGCTCCCCTTTGACTCCAGGCGGAAATCAATGACCTCAATCCATGAGAAATCAGGGAAGAGGGTGGCCTACGTCAAGGGAGCGCCAAAGAAGATAATAGGATTATCGGAACGCATTTCTGTGGATGGGAGGGTCAGAGCCCTACATGAAGATGAGAAGGAAAGGATAATAGGCATACATGATGAAATGGCCTCGAAGGGTCTCCGTGTACTTGCCTTCGCATACCGGGAACTCCCAGAGGACCTTGAAGTCAGGGACCCCGGTGAGGTTGAGAGGGACCTTATACTGGTGGGCATGGCAGCCATGTATGATCCACCAAGGGAGGGGGTTAAGGAGGCTGTGGAGCACTGCAAGACTGCAGGTATAAGGATCATGATGATAACAGGCGACTATGGTCTCACAGCAGAGGCCATAGCCAGGGAGATCGGGATAGTGGAGGGTGAGTGCAGAATAATCAAGGGAAAGGAGCTGGATAAGCTCAAAGACACCGAACTCAGGGGTATACTGGCCAGGGAGAGGAACCTTATATTCGCAAGGGCTGTCCCTGAACATAAGATGAGGATAGCATCTGTCCTGGAGGACTCAGATGAGATCGTTGCCATGACAGGTGACGGTGTTAACGATGCACCCGCCCTCAGGAAGGCAGATATAGGTGTTGCCATGGGGAGCGGCACCGATGTTGCAAAGGAGGCAGCAGACATAGTCCTTGCAGATGACAACTTTGCAAGTATCGTGACCGCGGTCAGGGAGGGTCGTACGGTCTATGAGAATATAAGGAAGTTCATAACCTACATATTTTCTCATGAGACAGCTGAGATAGTCCCATTTATCATGATGGTTCTCTTCAGCATACCCCTCCCAATAACCATAATGCAGATACTCGCAATAGACCTTGGAACAGACACCCTACCGGCCCTGGCCCTTGGAAGATCCCCACCGGAGTCTGATGTGATGAAACTGCCACCGAGACCCCCCTCAGAGAGGCTCCTTAACAGGGAGGTCATCCTGAGGGGTTACCTGTTCACAGGAACAATTGAGGCAGCCCTCATCATGGCAGCATACTTCCTGGTTCTCTATTCAGGGGGATGGCTTCCAGGACAGGAACTTTCAGCCAGCGATCCCCTCTACATGAGGGCCACCACGGCGGTCTTTGCAGGTATAGTCATGGCACAGCTGGGCAATCTTCTCTCCTCACAGACCCTCCGTTCATCAGCACTTGAGGTGGGCCTCCTGAGGAACAGGTGGATACCGGCAGGTATGGTCTTTGCAATCTCGGTGATGCTCCTTGTTATCTATCTGCCACCACTGCAGCCCATCTTCGGCACATCCCCACCCGGAATCCGGGAGTGGTTCATCCTGATATTCTTCACACCCATCGTCTTTCTGACCGATGAGATGAGGAAGTTCATACAGAGGAGGCTGGCCTGAACATCATGGATTCTGGGATACTAATTTATCAGGGCCAGGAGTATGGAAGGGACCAGGATGAGAAGAATAAAAAAGAAAGGAGGAGGTCAGCGGAGGAGTGGGTCATCCTCAAAAGGCAAATCTACAGGTTAGCTGTGGAGGCTGGCTGGCCCCTCGAGTACATACTGGAGATGCCATACTCCTCCTTCACGGAGTGCCTGCTATCCTTCCAGGACCCACCCCGGCAGGGGCCAGCAGTGAGGGATGTTGAAGCGGAACTGGATAGGCTAAAAGAACTCAACTACAAGAGTGTGCGGCTCAGGACATAGTAGATTATGGCTAGAGGGATGACCACAATAGCAGCCGATGTATAGCAGTAGATGAGTAATATACCTATAAAGTAGAGCCCTGCGATGACTGCAATGACCTTAATCTTACGGGGGGCATCATCGAAGGATGTGTCCTTCCCATTGAACCATAGTATCGCGGCTAAACCAAAAGAGATCCATATGGGTTCTGAATGTCCTATGAGGGCGAAGGGGAGGGAAATCAATCCCACCGCAAGGGCTAGTTTCCTCAACTCAGTTTCCTTTGTTAGTTTTCCGCCGCATTCGCAGGTGTAATCATCAGGGTCCTCCCCATCATTTAGGGTGTAGGTTTCCCCGCATTCCTCACATTTCACCTTCATAGTAGAGTATTATGTCTGAAGAATTATGTAATCCTTACGGGGAGTTGTATGGTTGATCATACAGGGATACTAATTTATAGGGCCCGGAATGAACTATGATTAATTAAAGAAATGGAGGTGCTGGTATGAGATGGTTAGCTCTTCTCATGCTCATGATATTTGTGGCGGGTTCATCGATAGGGACCTGCATGGCCCACTCAGGGGATCCCCTGAAACCAGCCATGACGGGTAAGGCTGGCGGGGGGTTTAAGAGTTCATCAGGAAAACATATTGACCTCGACGACGATGATGATTCTGGTGGCGCTGATGATTCTGCAGGTGGGGACTGGCTATGGCTTCTTGTCCTTATCATTCTAATTGTTGTGATAGCTGTGCTGATTCTCCTCTATCTGAGGCGATGATAGACGAATGGCTGGTTGCGCATTCGCTGTTTACAGACAGTAACTGGATGCTGATGGGTGGTGGAATCTTTGACAGTGATTGATGAGTCCTGAGGGGATAGGATGGTCCTTGTAATTGAGATCATAAGAAAGCATCTTCCGAGGGTCTTAAAGGTCCCGGCCACGCGCATCCTCCTCCTTGTCCTTGCTGTGATCATCTACGGCACAGCAGGGTTCCATTTCATAGAGGGGGAGTCATGGACGGTTTCCCTCTACTGGACCTTTGTAACAATAGCAACCGTTGGTTACGGTGACTACAGTCCCTCAACGCCACTTGGAATGTACTTCACGGTAACCCTGATCGTATTTGGCATAGGAACCTTCGCGGTTGCAGTTGAAAGACTTTTAGAGTTCCTCATAAACAGGGAGCAGATGAAATTAATGGGGCTGATAGATGTGGCTAAATCAAGGCACGTGGTTATATGTGGCTGGAGTGAGAGCACACTGGAGTGCCTCAGGGAACTCCGGGGGAGCGAGGTTTTTGTACTTGCAGAGGATGAGAATGTAAGGAAGAAGGTCCTGAGGAGCGGGGCCAGCTTTGTCCATGGGGATCCCACGAGGATCTCTGACCTTGAAAAGGCCAATGTAAGGGGTGCAAGGGCAGTTATAGTTGACCTTGAATCTGATTCAGAGACCATACACTGCATACTTGGCATAAGGAAGATCGATGAATCAGTGAGGATCGTAGCCGAGGCTGAGAGATACGAGAACATTGAGCAGTTGAGGATGGCAGGGGCTGATCAGGTGATATCCCCCTTTGTCATATCAGGGAGGCTGATGTCGAGGAGCATCGATGACGGCTATGAGGCAATGTTTGTACAGGATGTACTCGCAGAGGAGTCCACAAGGAGGATGGTGGAAGTTCCGGTCCCCGCGGGGAGCAAACTTGAGGGAATCTCAGTTCTTGATGCCGACATCCATGAGGTGACGGGGGTTATCGTAATCGGAGTGGGACGTGGAGATGAACTCATAATAGATCCCCCCAGGGATTACTCCTTCAGGGCAGGGGATATAATACTGGGCATAGGAAAACCAGAGGAGATTGAAAGGTTGAAGGATTACATCGGGACCTGAACTTTCAGAGCCTTCAGGGCGATTCATCAGGCCAGAGTACGGATATTCTTCTGAGGGGATACACAAGGACGTTCCCATTGAGATCAGTGGCCATGGAGTGTGCTATTACATTCACACCCGCTTCATGGGCCCTTCTCAGTGCCGATGAAAATTCAGGATCCATCTCATGATTTGGGGAGAAAAAACGTGCCCCCTTACCGAATACAAGGAAGAGTACACTGCTGCGGTATTCCTCAGAGAGGGCATGTTCCAGTTCCTCAATGTGTCTCCTGCCCCTCTCTGTGGGCGCGTCAGGGAAAAGTGCAAGGTCTCTCCTGACAAGGGTGCAACCCTTAACCTCAACGAGCATCCTTTCATCTTCAGATGCCAGCAGAAAATCGATTCTGCTTCTACCGAAGCTGTATTCTCTTTTTTCTATCCTGAAACCCTGAAACTCATCCACGGCTGAGGACTCCATTACAATGGCGGCAAGGTCACTGTGGAAGCCCGAATTCACAAGTACCCACTCATCACCCCTCCTGAGGGCTATAACATCAAACTCTGTTTTCCGGTTTCCAGGGGGGGCCTTCCTCAGTATAATATCGTTTCCAGGTATCAGAAGTTCTCTGAGCCTCCCGGGATCCCTCAGGTGGGCCAGTCGCCTCTCACCATCCACATGAACAGCGACCGTGAACCTGTTGGGCCTTTCAATGTAGCTTCCCCTTATGGGGTTCTCTATGATCACAGCAACCATCATTATATATGTAAGCTTCTAAATGAATATTAATCAATCCATGGATATGAATCATGAGGAAGGACTTCTCATCCGGGGTCCCCCAATGCACCACTACAGACCCTTGAGGGTCGTTCTTGCAGGGATCCCGGGAACGACTGAGAGCCCATGTTTGCATCACTACAGACATTTGAGGTGAAGGAATTTGCATCCAAGACCCAGCCCAATAGCTGCATCACTTTACACACTCAGAGACCTTGACGCTGATGTGATAATCCTCCACGGCCCCCACGGCTGCTGCTTCAGGACAGGGAGACTCCTTGAAACTGACGGAGTCCGTGTTCTAACAACCGCGATGTCAGAGCAGGACTTCATCTTCGGGGCATCCGACAAACTCACAGAGACCCTCAGGAAGGCATATGAAATGTTCTCCCCCCAGCTTGTGGGTGTGGTGGGCACCTGTGCCAGCATGATAATCGGCGAGGACCTGAAGGAGGCTGTCCAGAGGGCCAGTATACCTGCAAGGGTCCTCGCCGTGGAATCCCATGGCGGCTTCGGGGAGGGTGATAACACCGAGGGTGCCATAATAGTCCTGGAGGCAGCTGCGGAGCAGGGTATAATCCCGGAAGAGGAGGCAAAGCACCAGATAAAGATGCTGAAACTCGCAACCGAAATTGAGAAGACAAGGGGCATGGCTCAGGGGGAATACATCCGCCCATCCTACGGTGATGATAAGGATGAGGTGGCTCTGAGGGTCCTTGAAGCCATAATGGAAGGTAGAAGGGTGGCATTTGTCCTCAATGCCAAGAAGGAGACATCCTATCTATTCGCTGACATCCTGACCCTGCCCTTCAGTTCACTGAACCCTGATAACCCCCCCATTATAATCGCGAATCTTGATAGGGATGTTGGTCTTCCAAGGATACGGAGGCATGCAGAGAGCATACTATCAGAGATAGAGAGGAGCGGTAACAGGGTGGATCACATAACAGGTGGCCTGGATGAGTACCCCATAACCGGTGCAAGGGCCGCAGAAATATTAAGGAATGAGAAAATAGAGTTTGCAGTGGTATCCGGAGTTCCCCATGCACTTCCAGTTGAGGAACTGAATATTGAATCAGTGGCAGTTACCGATGGACCCAGACTCGTGGAGCCACTGAGGGGACTTGGTTACACCCATGTGGTGGCCGAGCTGGATGCCCATGCAAGGACACTGGGACAGAGCAGCATAGTGGAATCTGATTTTGGAGATGCCCTTAGAAGAAACATTGAAAAGGTGATATGATGGCTGAAACAGTTGGAATGATACTCTGCGGGGGATTCGGGAAACGCCTGAGACCCCTCACCGAGAGAATACCAAAACCACTCATTGAGATAAAGGATGGCTACACAATTCTTGACAAGCAGCTCTTTGACCTCAAAAATGCAGGCATAAAAAGGGCTTACCTCCTCACAGGCTTCCTCGGGGAAAAGATAGAGGAGAGGTATGGTGATAACTACAAGGGACTCAGAATAGAGTATGTAAGGGAGGAGAAACCACTGGGAACACTTAACGCAATAAGGCTTGGCATGGAGGCCATAGATGGAGAGAAACAGTGCATAATAAGGAATGGGGATGTTGTGGCTGACCTCAATATAAAGAAGATGATACACCTGGGTGAGATGTCAGATTACCCCCTAACCATGTTCATAACCAGGATGCAGTCACCCTACGGCATAGTTGAAACCAGCGGTGATAAGATAGTGAACTTCAGGGAAAAACCCCTCCTTGACTATTACATCAACGCAGGGGTCTACTTCTCCAAGGGAAACCTCGACTTCGGCGACTTTGAGTCAGGCGACATCGAAAAGACACTCTTCCCCCTCATGGCAAAGGAGAACAAGTTGGGCTACTACAGGGAGGATGGTCTCTTCTGGATGGCCATCGACACCTCCAAAGAACTTGAGGAGATAAGGAAGGAGTACCGTAACCGGGAGGACAAGCCATGGGGCTATGAGAAGATCCTCATAAACACCGAGAAGTACCTCACAAAGGAGCTCTTCATAAGGGAGGGCTACCGCACATCATTCCATTACCATGAGGAGAAGGATGAGACCATGTACATAATCTCAGGCTCAGGTTACATAGAATTCGATAACCGGAAGGAGTACTTCAGCAAGAACGACACCATCCGCATAGAGCCGGGAGAAAGGCACTCCATAGTGGCGATGGAGAACACCATACTCCATGAGGTGTCAACACCACACCTCAACGACACCGTGAGGGTCCAGGATTACTATACAAGGTGAGCTGTCTTGATAGCCATCATAGACTATGGAAGCGGAAACCTCAGGAGCATAGCCAATGCATTCAGGAGGATAGGGGCAGATGCCCGTGTGACATCCGATCCACAGATCCTTGCAGCCGCTGACGCACTCGTACTCCCGGGTGTCGGTGCCTTCGGAAGTGCGATGGCCAAACTCGAGGACCTGAGGGAAACCCTTCTGGGGAACATAAGGGACGGGAAACCCTTCCTGGGGATATGCCTAGGGCTTCAGGTACTTCTTTCAGAGAGCCAGGAATCTCCCGGTGTCCAGGGCCTTGACCTTATACCTGGAAGGGTAATAAGGATACCCCCTGGCAATAAGGTGCCCCATATGGGCTGGAACCAGCTGGTAATTGTGAAGGATTCACAGCTCCTTGAGGGTGCTGAGGATGAGTACTTCTACTTCGTCCACTCCTACTATGCTGAACCCTCCACCGATGTGGTCGTTGCAAGGACAGATTATGGGGTTGAGATGACAGCGGCCATCGAATCTGATAACATCCATGCAACCCAGTTCCACCCTGAAAAGAGCGGGGAAGCCGGACTGGATGTTCTAAGGAACTTTGTAGAGATAATCAGGGCATGAAAGATCAGTGAGAGGTTGGATAATGGATATAGAGGGATTTGTAAGGCGAAACATGGATTCCATGGATGAGGAGTCACTCAGGAACGCACTGGCTGACCTTATACTGGAATTCAAGGATACAGACAGGGAAACATCCATCCGGATGGCGGACGCGGTTATCTATGAGGTTAAGAATACCCTTAAAACCGGCGGACTGGACGACGGCCTCAGGACCATAATATCATACCCCCCTGCAGGGGTTGGAATGGGTGAGATGGGGGTCGGGTCCCGGGGTGAGGGCGACTTTTTTGTCCACAGGAAGATCGCAGATATCGTTTCAAGCACAGGGACACGTTCATTCATAAATCCTGAGGCACAGGATGATGGTGGCGTCGTAAGGACTGAAACAGGAAGTGGGGACGTATACATAACAACCGCAGTGGATGGGATACACTCACGCCTAAGCGAATACCCCTTCCTCGGGGGCTTCCATGTCACCAGGGCAGCCCTGAGGGATGTGTGTGTGATGGGTTCAAGGCCCGTGGCCCTCATAAGCGACCTCCACCTTGCAGATGATGGTGACGTCGGTAAACTATTTGACTTCACTGCAGGGGTTGCAGCAGTATCAGAACTCGTTGACGTCCCGGTGGTCGCCGGGAGCACCCTGAGGGTCGGGGGTGACATGGTCCTTGGTGACAGGCTTGTCAGCGCAGTCGGGGCCATAGGCTTTTCAGAGACACCACCAACAGCCAGGAAGCGTGCAGAGCCCGGAGACGTCATACTCCTAACAGAGGGGTCAGGAGGCGGGACAATAACCACAACCGCCATATACCATGGACTCTTCGATGTTGTATGGGAGACTCTTGACGTGAATTTCATAAGGGCCTCCGAGGCCATAATGGATTCAGGGCTCCTGGGCGATGTCCATGCAATGACAGACGTTACAAATGGCGGTCTGAGGGGAGATGCACATGAGATATCCTCAACAGCCGGGGTTGGACTGGAATTCGATGCCGATGCGGTCATGTCCATGATAAACCCCAGTGTCCTGGCGATGCTGCAGGACCTTGAAATTGACCCCCTCGGCGTCTCCATAGATTCGCTCATGATAATAGCCCCCGAGGACGTGGCCCCTGATGTTATGGACACCATAAGGGGTGCAGGCGTTGATGTTGCAGAAATAGGAAGGGTAACTGACTCAGGGGTCCCGGTTCTCCTGAGGGACGGTTCAGAGGAGGAACTCAGGCCACTCTTCCGTGAGGCAGCATACACCCAGATAAAGAAGATGGTGGGTGATAAAACACCCCAGGACTTTGAGGAGATGAAGAGGAAGGTTGAGGATGCTGCAAGGCGTGCCATAGAGAAGAAGGACATGGTGGTCCGGATGATCTCCAGGGAGTAGATCTAAGAGAGTACAGCCTTCTTGAAGGGATATCATGGATGATGGGGGCTACATATCCACAACCGACGCGGTTCTTGCACTCACAGTGGTCTTCATAGTAACGGCATCCGTCATCAACACGGACCCCCCGCTGGTCACCCCTGAATCTCCGAAAGCAGGGGATGTCCTTGATGCCATGGCGTCCTATCCATCAGGTGAAAGCATACTGGATGGCCTTGCAGAGTCTCCTGACCCAACCATGGCATCGGATTTCCTCAACAGGACCCTTGAGGGGATGGACTACAATCTCACAGCTGACAGGGGGACCGGTGAGGTTACCGTTGCATCCCGTGGTTCAATGGAGGATGCAGAAGACATAGACGTGGCTGTGAGGTCGCGGGGAAACGTCACCTTCAGACTCTATCTATGGAAACCCTGATGCAAGACTTAAATACCTGCATGGAAAATTATTAATATAGGATGGTATAAACTACCCTTCACTCTCATTTTGCCCTGATAGTGTAGCGGATATCACGTAGGACTGCGGATCCTATTACCCGGGTTCAAGTCCCGGTCAGGGCACTCACCTTCACATTAAAATCCACTGATTCTATTTAAAGGGCGAAACCATCAAGTAACTGCGTCCGTCCCAGTGTACCGTCTGATCTGGAATCAGCGCTGGAAGCGGAACCTGAAGCGGACCGTCAGCAAATCTCTTCTCATTCTTGCTCTGATCATGTCGGGATGGAGATCATCAGCAAATCTTTATTTCATGGACGACAAACTAATGTCTGGAGATGGTGGTTGTTATGGGGACCTACTTCAATCCTGAAATAGAGACCATGGAACGTGGCGAATTGGACGCCCTTGTAGAGGAGAGGATAAGGTACACAGTTAACTATGCATATGAAAACTCTCCATTCTACAGCAAATGGTTCAGGAAGAACAATATCAGGCCCTCAGATATAAAGAGTCATGAGGACCTCAGGGAGCTCCCTATAATAAGCGGTGAAACAGTAAGGAAAAACCAGCCACCTGAAAAGGACAGATTTGAATTTAAATGCGCCCCCTGGGAGGAGATCTACACCATCCATGAGACCAGCGGCACCAGCGGAAGACCAAAGTCCTTCTTCCTCACATGGGGGGACTGGCAGAGGTACGCAGAGAAGTATGCGAGGTCCTTTGTATCCCAGGGATTTGAAACAGGTGACCGGGTCGTCGTATGCGCATCCTACGGCATGAACGTCGGGGCCAACACGATGACACTGGCAGCACAGAAGATAGGAATGACAATAATACCTGAGGGCAAATGCACATTTCCTGTGAGGATAATGGAGAACTACCAGCCAACAGGGATAGTTGCAAACGTATTCAAACTGCTGAGGCTCGCAAGGCGAATGAAGGAGCAGGGAATTGATCCCAGGGAGTCAAGCATAAAGAGGCTGGTGGTCGGTGGTGAAAGCTTTGCGCCGGAATCAAGGGCATACGTCGAGGAACTGTGGGGAGTTGATGTCTACAACACCTATGGGAGCACCGAGGGGACCATGTGTGGGGAATGCCACATCAAGGAGGGACTCCACGTCCCCGAGGACCTCGTACACCTGGATGTCTATGACCCCAACCTCAGGGACTTCGTTGATGATGGGGAATGCGGCAGGATAGTCCTGACAACCCTGCTACCCGTTGGTGAGAGGACCGGCACACTCCTGCTCAACTATGACACCGAGGACACAACCGTGGTCATATCAAGGGACACGTGCAGGTGTGGAAGGACCCACATGAGGATAATGAACCCTGAAAGGGAGGCAGAGACCTTCTGGATCTCCGGTCATCCATTCAACCGTGTTGACGTTGAGGCAGCGGTTTTCCAGAGGGAGAACATGGATTACCTCACAGGAGAATATGAGGCCTTCCTCTACGGGGACGAGGATGAGGGCACAGTGACCATGAGGGTCTCCCTTGAATGTGAGGATCCAGGAAACTGCGCCAAGGAGATAATCCAGGAGAACTTTATAGGAGCCTTCTTCAAATATAAGAGGGACCTGCATGATGCCTACCTTGAGGGAACATTTGAGATAATATTCAACTTCGTAGGGCCAGGCGAACTCGAATTTTATAAGGTTAAGGGCAGGCCCAAGCGTATAGTGGATAGGAGATAGTCCAGCTAAGGTTGGGATGTAGGGCAGACATCATCATGGACGGATAGTTTCAGGGAACTGGGCCTTCCTTCAGTGGATAGCGAATTATATAATTAAAATGGTGCTGAATGCAGAAACATTATCGACTGAGTACATAAATTCTGGAGTAAAACGATGCTGAATGCAGAAACCTATGTCACATCAACAGAGGGGACCGGTGGAAGAATAAGGGTGCATAACAGGGACTTTGAGGTGGAGGAGATCCCCCTCACAGAGCCCAGTGGCAGCGGCCCCAACACATGGATATGGATAGAGAAGGAGGGCAGGACAACCCTAGACGTCCTCCTCGACATTGCAAGGGAACTCCACCTTGACAGGAGAAGGATGGGATTCGCTGGCATGAAGGATAAGAGGGCCGTCACCAGACAGTGGATATGTGTGAGCAACACAGCACCCTCAGAGGTTAAGGCCATAGAGGAAAGGATAAGAAACGTTAAATTCCTCAGGGTCACAGCAAATGAGAAGAAACTCCGGATGGGTCAGCTGCTGGGCAACCGTTTCAGGATCCGGATAAGGGACACCGAAATCGATGAACCCCTGGAGACAGCCAAGGCCACCCTCCAGGAACTTGAGGCTAAGGGTGTCCCGAATTACTATGGCTGGCAGCGCTTTGGGAGTCCAAGGGCAAACACGCACCTTGTTGGACGGGCACTTGTCCATGGCGATGTAAAGGGCGCGGTTGACAGCTACATAGGTAACCCCCTTGAGGGGGAATCAGAGATTGTTTCAGAGGCCAGGAGGGCCTATGACAGGGGCGACCTTGAGGAGGCATATGAGCTCATGCCATCATCAATGAGGTATGAGAGGATGATGCTGAGACCGATGCTCAGGGATCTACGTAGGGGTGAGTTCTCAGACGAATCATACGTGAGGGCCATCCATGCACTTCCGAAGCCCCTGAAGAGGATGTTCGTCCACGCCTACCAGTCATACCTCTTCAACCGGGCAGTAAGTGAGAGGGTGGCCCTCGGCATAAACACCCACATCCCCGGCGATATAGTCATTGATAATGACCAGCACATAATACATGACGCTGATCAAGATGAACTGGAGGAGCTGATCCTCAACTTCGAGGCCCATCCGACAGCACCATTATATGGCAGCAAGGTCCCCCTTGCCAGTGGAAGGCCCGGTGAGATTGAGAGGAGGATACTTGAGGATGAGGGAGTGTCCCTTGAGGACTTCAACTCAATAAAGGTCCCCAAACTGGGAAGCCATGGCATGAGGAGGGCGATACGCTTCAGGATATGGGACGTGGATGCCCATGAGAGCCAGGAGGGCCTTACAGTTGAATTCTCAATACCCAGGGGGTGCTATGCAACCTCTGTTTTAAGGGAGATCATGAAAAAGGATGTTGTCTAGGTCTTCAGACATGCAGGTGGGTCCATGGATTTTACTGAATATCCGTGACCACTTACTGAATGATTAAAGGTATGGAGATGATCCGGTGGAAGTTGACTGCAGAGTTATATCACGTGGAAAGGGAAGAGGTCCAGTTCTGGTATCAACTGAACCATTGAGCTTTCTCGGAGGAGTTGATCCCGGCACGGGGAGGGTTATTGACCAGAAACACCCCCTCCATGGCAGGAGCATGAAGGGGAAGGTTCTCCTCATACCCGGCGGTAAGGGCTCCACGGTGGGGTCCTATGTCATATTTCAGATGGCAAAGAACGAAACAGCTCCGGCCGCCATAATATGCCTGAACGCGGAGCCAATAATCGCAACCGGGGCCATAATGGCCGGCATACCCATGGTGGACAGACCCTCGGAGGACCTCCTCGGTCTTCTGGAGGATTCAATGGAGGTTGAGGTGGATGCTGAGGAGGGAAAAATAAGGTTCTAGTCCCTGAAGGACCCCAGTATGCTGCCGGCGCTCCCACCAAGGAATCCAAGGCTCATATCACCTGCAAGGGCGTATATAAGTATTGAGAGGATCGGCATATTCATGATACCAGTTTTGATGTAGACCATGAGGATGTTTATGATGCCAACGGCGGCCCCCATGATAACCCCATTCACCGCACCGTTGAGATAATCCTTATCTGCGATGTAACCGCAGGCCACAGAGGCCAGGAGAATTGAAAGCACGCCCATCAATGAGGGGATCAGTAATCTGAGGAGGGGTCCAAGGATGACTGTAAGGATGATACCAGAAACAACTGCCTTCCAGTTAACTTCAATTTCCATCATCGATCACCATGAATAATAATTTATGATGGATATATAATGTTATGGTCGGATTGGTAATGATGCCCCAGATAAAAGTAAGAACTTGCTGGACCAGAGATTCATTCATGGGATAATTCGAACGGTTTTTGGGTGCTAAGGAGTTGCATTTCATGGTTATTGATGATTTTAATGATTATAAGCTCTCATTTTTTGATGATAAATGGGTACCGGTTTTTCTGATCGTCTGGTTAACGGTGTTCCTCCTTTCCCATCCTGACATGAACTTTAAGCTCCTGGCGGGACTGATCTTTTCCGCCATAATAATCGTCTATAAACCGGAGGGATTCCTTGATGGCCATAAAAGGAGGATCTTCATCTTAACAGTCATAATGTATCCCCCCGCTGAATTTGCACTGAAGCTACTGGCTGCCTCAGGGCCCCTTGCAGTGAACATGGCCGAGCACTTTACTGCGGGTCTTGTGGTGGCAATTTATCTTTCAACACTCCTCCATGGCGCACTCAAAAAACGGAGCCAGTGGGAGAGGTTCATGTTCACGGTATCGGCTGCAGTCCTCTTCTGTCTCTTATATGAAATCACAGGGTTTTTAATCTACTATGAGCCATCTGCTGCCCTGTACTCAGACACAATGAGGGACCTCTCAATGAACATGGCCGGCGCGGTCATGGTAGCTGCACTCATCTCCGATGAGGGGAAAATCTAGAATATAGGTTTTCATGTTCCTGGATGGGGCCAGCAGTTCAAGCTGCTCACGGGAACGATGGGGGTATCGGTTCTGGCTCCGGGCCAGGGCCGGAGGTGTTATTTGTCGGGGGGTTCTCAGAGGCACTTCCACTATCGGTACTGCAGCGTACCTCCCCGGTGTCCTGGGCAGAGTTTAGTCTGCTCCTCTGGAAGTAGGACCTGTAGATTATCAGTGCGAGTATTGCAATGACCACCATGGCTCCGAAGAGGAGTATGTATTCTGAGGATGACTGACCGGATTCATCCAGTAAAAATGATTCAGAAAACATGTAGATCAGCCCCTAAATCTATATAGGTTCCGTTGTATATATATTTTCCTTACAGAATTGAAGGTGACCATAAGGGTATTTTCAGGGGTTTTTCCATGAGATTTGCAGTGAAGGGTGAAGTTCTGGACATCCATTCAGGGGAGCATGAAAGGAGGTACGTGCTTGTTGATAGGGGGAGGATAACCGCCATTGAGAGTAGTGTCACAGGTGTTGAGGTTATTGATGCCTCTGATAAGTTCATTCTCCCCGGCTTCATTGACCTGCACACCCATCTAATGGAAGATGGGTTCAGGACAGAGAGCAAACTTGAGGATCCACTCTCACTCTACTTCTACAGGGCCCTTGAGAACATGAGGGCAACCCTCCAGGCAGGTGTTACAACGGTAAGGGACGCTGGCCTTGCAGACCTCGGTGTTAAGATGGCCTCCGACAGCCACATCATCCAGGCGCCCAGGATGCAGATAAGCGTCACGCCCCTATCAATCACAGGAGGCCACTTCGACTTTCACACAAGATCCGGACTCAACATTGAAAGGAGATACAGGGGGCTACCCTCCGGTATCTGTGATGGGATCCCATCTGTGAGGAAGAGGACGAGGGAGGTCCTGAGGGCAGGGGCGGATGTTGTTAAGGTAATGGCGACTGGTGGAGTCATGAGCAGCACGGACAGACCATCGGACACCCAGTTCACACCGTCAGAACTTGCAGCCATAGTTGAGGAGGCATCATTCAGGGGTAAAAATGTTATGGTCCATGCCCATGGTCTCCAGGGGATAAAGAATTCCATAAAGGCGGGTGTTCATTCAGTTGAACATGGAACATACCTGGATAAAAGGACCGCCAGGTTGATGGCTGAAAGGGGCGTCTACCTGGTACCAACATTCCTGGTAACCCGCCTCAACAACGATAAGGCCCTGAGGGGAGAACTGGCGGAATACAGCCGCAGGGACGCCATTGAGGTGGCAGAAGTCCACAGGGAGAACATGGAGATGGCCTACAATGAGGGCGTGCGGATGGTTATGGGCACAGATTCAGGTGTTGTTGAGCATGGAATGAACCTGCTTGAACTATCCTACCTTACAGAGACCGGCATGGAACCACTGGAAGCCATAAGGGCTGGAACCATACATGCAGCCGAATGCATGGGGTGGGAGGACAGGATAGGTTCAATAGAAAAGGGTAAAATTGCAGATATTGTTGTAACTGAGGTGAATCCGGTGGAGGAGATAGACGAACTCTCCAGGCCCGGGAACGTGCTCCTGGTTGTGAGGGATGGCATAATCTACAGGGATGAGCTGGTCTCTTGATTGGCTGAAGTTCAGGTTGAATCATGGATCTGGTGGAATGTAAATGAAAAGAATAACGATAAGGATAGGCGGGATGGGGTGCGCTGCATGCGCACTGAAGATCGAGGAGGCCCTCAGAAAACTGGATGGAATCCGCGATGCTGCGGTCAACCTGGTTGAGGGAAAGGTTTCAGTTGAGTATGACCCCCGGAGGGTTGATCTCTCCGATATGGAGGGCGCCATTGAGGAAGCCGGCTACACTGTACTCAATGAGAACATAGCCATGGCTGTGGGTGGCATGAGCTGTGCGATGTGTGTACAGAAAATAGAATCCGCCCTGAGGGGACTTGAGGGCGTAAGCAATGCCACAGTCAACCTCGCAGCTGAAAAGGCCTACATCTCCTATAACCCATCCCTGACCTCTGTGGAGGACCTCAAAAGGACGGTGGAGGATCTAGGGTACACCGTGAGCGGTCTGGAGGGTGAAGAGATCAGTGAGGACCTGAAACCAAAAATTAGAAGAATAATAGTGGGTTTCGGAGTGTCAGTCCCCCTGATGGCGATGATGTACCTCGGTCTACAGCCCCCCGGCGGGGGTATATCCATGCTGCTGGTGTCAATCATACCATTCATCTATGTCTCAGGACCGATATTCAGGGGGCCCTCAGATCACTGAGATCCGGGACACTTGACATGGATGTAATGTACTCAATGGGTATAGGAGTGGCCTTCCTGTCAAGCATCCTGGGCACCGCAGGGATTCTACCATCCGATTTCATGTTCTATGACACCGCACTTATGCTGGCATCCTTCCTCACCCTTGGAAGGTACCTGGAGGCAGGTGCCCGGGGTAAAACGTCAGAGGCTGTGAGGAGGCTCATGGAACTCCAGCCAGACACCGCCACGGTCCTCAGGGACGGCAGGGAGGTTGAGGTGAGGATCCACGAGATAGATGTGGGTGATGAGGTAATTGTGAGACCAGGGGACAGGGTACCCGCCGATGGAAAGGTTGTGGAGGGATCCTCCTATGTGGATGAGTCCATGATAACAGGTGAGCCCCTCCCGGCCCTTAAAACACCCGGATCAGAGGTCGTTGCAGGTACAATAAACACTGACGGCATCCTGAGGTTCAGGGTTGAACGCACCGGTGATGAAACCTTCCTTTCAGGTATAATAAAACTCGTTGACGAGGCCCAGGCATCAAAGCCTCCCATACAGAGGATTGCTGACCGGGCAGTATCCTATTTCATACCCGCAGTTCTGCTTGTTGCAGCATCAGCCTTCCTCTTCTGGTACCTTGTTGAGGGTGCAGGGTTACTCCTGTCCATCACGGTTCTCATATCCGTACTTGTGGTGGCCTGTCCATGCGCACTGGGCCTTGCAACACCAACCGCTGTCACAGCGGGTATAGGCAGGGGCGCTGAACTTGGAATACTCATAAAGAAGGGTGAGGCCCTTGAGGTATCCGACAGGATATCGTGCGTGATCTTCGATAAAACAGGCACACTGACACTGGGAAGGCCCAGGGTCACAGACATGGTTGGTGATGTGCTGGGCCTGGCAGCGGCTCTTGAGAGAAAATCCAGGCACCCCATTGCAGCTGCAGTAACTGAGAGGGCCGAGGAGGAGGGGGTTGACGTCCCGGAGGCCGAGGACTTCCGGGCCATACCCGGCATGGGACTTGAGGGAAGGGTGGACTCACACCATGTACTTGCAGGTAACCGGGCCCTCATGGAGAAATACGGCATCCCCCTGGAGCACTGGGACCCTGAAAAATTTGAATCAGATGGGAAGACGGTGGTCATAGTCGCAGTGGATGGCGAGGTGAAGGGGATCATAGCGGTCTCAGATGAGATAAAGCCTGGTTCAGCGCGGGCTGTCAGGGAACTGGAGAGGATGGGAATAGGCACTGCAATGATAACCGGGGACAACAGGAAAACCGCGGAGGCTGTGGCCCGTGAGGTGGGGATAGGGACCGTGATTGCAGAGGTCCTCCCACAGGATAAGGCAACAAGGGTGGCCGAGCTTCGAGAGAGGGGTGAAGGAGTCGCCTTTGTCGGGGACGGTATAAACGATGCCCCCGCACTTGCAGAGGCCGACCTCGGAGTGGCGGTTGGTAGCGGAACAGACATAGCCAGGGAGGCCGGTGAGGTGGTCCTCATGGGAGATGACCCCCTTGATGTTCCAGCGGCCCTCCAGCTGGCAGGGAAGGTCATATCAAGGATCCGGCAGAACATCTTCTGGGCCTTCGCCTACAACGTTGTGCTGATTCCACTGGCTGCCGGAGCCCTTTACCCCCTGGGAATCGTATTCAGACCAGAATACGCGGGTCTGGCAATGGCCCTCAGTTCAGTGACAGTGGTATCCCTCTCACTCACCCTCAGGGGATACACCCCACCTGCAAGAAGGTTGAGGGAGAGGCAGGGAGAAGGTTAATCTCAGGAGCTGGAGCGTAAATCGTTAGAGGAATACGTCGAGTGAGCTCTGTTTTGAGCGGTCACTTTCAAAGAGGGAGTTGACACCGTACTCCAGTATCTCGATGCGCTGCATCAGGTAAGGATCTATGGGGTACCTTGATGCGAGTTCCTTTGATATCTCAAGGTACTTTATGACGGAACCCTTGGAGACGGTGAGCACAAGGTTACCCCCGCATCTGCACTCCCCGCTGAGGGGTATGCGACGGTACTTCCGGTTGCACTTTGTGCACCGGACCTTCTGGCGTGAGAAGGCCCTTATGTTACCCATCATGTCAGGGAGGAAGTGTGACATGAGGACTCCCTCAACAACACTCCGCTGATCAACGGCCCTTATCTTCTCTGCAAGGGTTATCTGTGATTCCACCTTCTCCTTCATGGTCGGTAGCAGCTTGTAGAGGCACACCTTCGGGCCCTCATCTATCCGGGAAGTGTTATGAGAGAACATGAGGCCAGTGTACTGTTCAGGCTTCCCGAGGCGCTTCTCAACGTTGTCTATAACATCAAGCACTTCCGATGGCCTCGGGTGGTCAAAACTCCTTTCATAGACCTCCAGGGGTATCATGTCCATGGCGTCTATGTTGTGGGATTCATCATCGATTTCCTCTGGATCTATCCTGGTGGATAAAACAAGGGGGGCGTCCATGCTGCCACCCCTTGAACTGGGTAGATAGGACTTTGAAAAGTTGAGGAGGGCGTCCAGTAGGAGCATCACCGAGTCCTCATCACTGTCGCAGTTCCTCCTCTTGGCTGAATGGAAGTAGGGGTGGGCGTAGCATGCAGATGCACCTGTAAATCCTATGATTCTTCCAAGGACAGCTGCAGAGGTGTGGGGTGCTAGGCCGGCTATCAGGTGACCCACAAGGTCCTCCCTTGTTTTAACATTGTAGAACCTTTCAAGGTCATAGAACCTCTCGAGGAGGTCATCGACGAAGTTTGCAACCCTCAACAGGTAGTCTGCACAGTCCTCGGAGATGACAACATCCTGGACCCTCAGTTCAAGTATCTGGTCCTCATCCTCAAGTTCATCTCCATAGCAGTCCCTGGTGTAGCCAAGCTCCCTGAGCCTTTCAACACTCACACCCACCTCACGGGGCGTGAAGTGTGTCAGGGGGAGGTCTGTGGAATCATGGCGTATCGTGGCATCCTTGAAGGTGTAAACATCATTTTTGGCCCTCAGTATACCCTTTTCGAGGGGTTCAGGGAATTTTTCGCTGGATATCATACCCTCAACCCCCTTTATTTCATCTAACTTACGCACAGAAACATTTTCAGCCGCCCTTTTCAGAAGGGCCGCCAGGTTGATATTTCTCTTACCTGGCTCTCCTATCACGGTCCTTGAGCCGCAGCTCGGGCAGATGGACTGCATGGAGCTGACCCTGCATGATGGACAGGTGGCACGTCCTATTTCAACGGTAATGGAACCCTTCTTTGCAGCGTCGGGTATGTTACGCCGGCTACCCCCATACTTTCCGATGGGGAAGAGGACATGGGGGGCTGGTCTCATCTTTCTCTCCTTGGTCTTTTCAGGCCGCCCGACACGTGTGCCGATGTAGGTGGGGGCCTTCTTCATTATTCTGACCGGGGAGACCCTGTTCAGTGCCTCCACAGTATCAGATGAATCCTCAAGGGGCTTCCTGAGGGTCTTTATAAGTGCATGGGCGTCATCATACCCTATAACTACCCTGGAATCCTTCACCCTGTGAGGGACCCCAAGGATCTCCAGTATCCTCTTCTCTGGTCTGAGCTCAAGAACTAGTTCATCCTCCAGCTGTGAGGTGTTAAGCCACTCCCTGAGCATGTTGAGTTCCCTGACGGTCACATCATGATAGAAGTAGGTGTAGCGTGGATGCAGGGGTACATCGTATTCCTCTGAAATCCTGAAGGCATCCCCGGCACTCACCTCCAGTTCATTCCAGCGGGTCCTGTAGTATGATAGGTTGAGGGGGTCGTCCCCGGGATATTTAGGGGATGAGAGGATGGTCTGCATCCACCACTCCTCGCACCAGCCCGCCGGCATCAGGACGTGGTTGTTCCTTAAAAATTCACCGAAGGCCACCAGCATATCACCGAGGAAGAGTATCTCCTCAACCTCTGACCTGACCCGGGACGCGGTTTCAGCATCCTCAATCCGTATAACGTCACCGTTCCTGAGTTTGACCACGGGTCCATCTATTGTGTCGACCGGGACCACACAGTTACCCTTACCTGGCCTTTCGATTTTCATCTGGGTCCCGACGGCCAGAAACTGGAGGAGCTCCATTGTGGCAGGGTGCACCCCCATGGCTGCAAGGCCGGTGTTACGGGCCCTCCCGTACCTCAAACGGAAGGCACCCTTCTCTGAGGGGTAGGCAAGGACGGGTCTTCCACCTATTATATCCTCAACGTATTTGCTGTCTGCCTTCACAACAACCTTTTCCTCTCCTTCACCCTTCTTGGGTGCCTTTGAGAACTTTTCAAGCCAGTCCCAGCCCTCAAGTTTCAGCTGCTTGGCATACTTGAGGACCTTGGGTGCCTTCTGTATAACCCCCTCAACCATGGCCAGGAGGGCGCCCCCACGGATGTTGTTTGTTTCAACCCTTTCAAGGTCCCTGTGGGACACCTCCACCTTATCCGTGGGTTCCCCTGTCACCTCAACAGGGATTTTGCTGGCTGCAAGGCGCACCTCATCGGGCTTCGGTGAGTACTGGAGGTTCGTGACCTCTGATTCATAGAGTTCAACCTCCTCAACGTACCTTTCAATCTCCCTCTCTACTGGTTTGTACCTGTCCAGACCCACAGCCAGGCGTATGTAATCTGCTATGAGGACTGAGAGGGCGGCGGCTGTACCCCCTGCGCTCCTGATGGGCCCTGCGAAGTACACTGCCAGGTACCTGGATTTGTCGAAGTTTTCCTTTATCCTGACTTTGGCTATACCCTCAAGGGGCGCTGCAACCACGCCCTCAGTGAGTATTGCAAGGGCGGTCCTCAGGGCCTGATCTGCCAGTTTTTCCCTCTCCTCGGGGTCATCGTCGGGAACAGCCTGGGAGGCTATCTCAGCCGCGATCTGGAATGCAACCTCCTCACGTCCCCTGTCAGCTTCAAGTTCCTTTATTCTCCTGGCTATTCCCTCGGGACCAACAAGCCCCTCAACACGTTCAGCAAGATCCTTGGCAAGCGGTATCTCAGGGGTGGTGCTTACATCAAGCCCCCTGGACCTCGCCTTTCTTGCGATCTCATAGAGGCGTTCTGTCTCCCTTTCAAGCTCATTGAAGTAGTCCATCATGATACATCACACGTAAACCTGAACTCCATTGAATTGTCTTTCAATAATCTGTGGATGTCCTTCAGTTTCAGCTAGTGAAACTTATATTATATGGTATCTGCAGAGATATAATAAGTTTTATACATCAAACTTATGGTGATTTTTCATGGCAAAGAAGGATAAGAAGACACTTCCACCCAGCGGTGCAGGTCTTGTAAGGTACTTTGAAGAGGAGACAAAGGGACCGAAACTCACACCGGAACAGGTAGTTGTGATGAGCATAATACTGGCAGTGTTCTGCCTTGTACTCAGATTTTCGGGATGATCAAGGAGTGTTAAGATGGCCATTCATCCAGTTGAATTCAGGTACGGGACACCCGAAATGAGGGTTATCTGGGAGGCTGAAAATAAGCTCCAGAAGATGCTCGACGTTGAGGCGGCCCTTGCACAGGCAGAGGGCGAACTTGGAATTATACCTGCTGAAGCGGCCTCTGAGATAGTCAGGAAGGCCAGCACAGAATTTGTAACCCTTGAAAGGGTTAATGAGATTGAGAGGGACACAAAGCATGATATAGCATCCCTTGTAAAGGCCCTTGCAGAGCAGTGTGAGGGTGACGCAGGGGAATATGTGCACTTCGGTGCAACATCCAATGACATTGTTGACACATCCAATTCTCTGCTTCTCAGGGACTCAATCTCGGTTCTCAGGGATAAACTCACCAGGGTACTTGAGGTTCTCCTTGATCTGGCGGATGAAAACAGGGACAGGGTCTGCATCGGAAGGACCCATGGACAGCACGCCCTCCCAACCACCTATGGCATGAAATTCGCCATCTGGGCAGATGAGATCCACCGGCAGCTGGAGCGCCTTGATGCGTGCAGTGAAAGGCTCTGTGTCGGGATGATGACAGGGGCCGTCGGGACCACAGCGGCCCTGGGGGAGGAGGGCCTGGAGGTCCATGAGAGGGTCTCAGAGATACTGGGACTCAGACCGGTCCTGATATCCAACCAGGTCGTCCAGAGGGATAACCATGCAGAGTTCATAATGGTCCTTGCCAACATAGCCACAACCCTTGATAAGATAGCCCTCGAGATCAGGAACCTTCAGAGGACAGAGATAATGGAGGTTGGAGAGAAATTTGACCCTGAGAAACAGGTGGGCAGCAGTACCATGCCTCATAAGATGAACCCAATAACTGCAGAGAGGATATGTGGTATTGCGCGTGTTATAAGGTCCTATGTTGTCGCGGCCCTGGAGAACAACCCATTATGGCATGAGAGGGACCTCACAAATTCATCATCCGAACGCATAATCCTTCCTGAGGCATGCATCCTCACGGACTACATACTTAAACTGACACTGGATGTCCTCTGCAACCTCGTCTTCTACCCTGAGAATATTAAGAGGAACCTTGAATTCACAGGAGGCCTGATAATGGCGGAGAGGCTCATGGCTGAGCTAACAAGGAGGGGCATGGGTCGGCAGACAGCATATGCAGCTGTACGCCAGTGTGCCATTGAGGCCAGCAGGACAGGAAGAAGCCTCAGGGATGTGGTCCTTGAGAGATCCGAGATCATGGATTACCTTACAGTGGAGGACCTTGAGGAGATAATGAACCCTGAGACCTACATCGGATCAGCCAGGAGGATGGTTGAGAGGGTCCTTGAGGAATCAGAAAAATGGCTCTGATCGGTCTGGAAGACACATATTCTTCTTAATACCTCAAAAAATCTTCTCATAAATTTTTATATGTCCTGCCACCATAAATTAATATGGTGATAAGATGGATTTAAAAGAAATAAAGTCTGTGAGGGTTGTTCCCTACACAATAATGAACTCCTCCATAGGGGCGATATGGGCATTCATATTCGCTCTCCTGATCCTTATATTCGCTGGGGCAATTTCATCTGCCCTTCCAGCTGAAGTAAGGTCTCTTGGGGGGATAATTACTGGCATATCCGTCGTTGGACTGGTGGTCCTGCCGGTGGGTGTATTTCTGCTCAGCATCGTGGAATCTTTTCTGTGGGCATACATTTACAATGGACTGACACCACGCCTTGGAGGCATCAAGCTTGCTCTGATAGCTATGGAGAAGGTGGAGTCCTTTGACATCGTGAGCACATCACTGATACTCTCCGCGGTGGCAGCGCTTCTGAACTTCATATACCAGCTTTTAGCAGCCCCTCTCCAGTGGATATTCTTCAACACCGTGGCTAACATTGCAAAGACAGTTGAACCATCTGCTGTATCAAGCATGGCTGCGGTTGGATCTGCAACGGCACTCGGGACTGTCATAAACATCGTGTTAACACCGGTAATGACATTCATAGCATCCTTCGTGATAATTGCCATAGGCCTCCTCCTCTACAACTTCCTGGCACCCCGGATAACACCCATAAAACTGAAACTCAGCGAGTTCGGTGAGGGCCTTGTGAGTATAGATGGGATAGAGGCCATACCACTTGGACTCATAACCGGGTCAATCGCCGCGGTCCTTGGTTTAATAGTGGGGCTAATAGCACTGATCATTTTAGCCATTGCAGGAGAGTACACTGCAGGTATCCTCATACTTGTGGCTTTAACAGTCGGCGCATTCATCTGGGCATTCATAGCATATGCAGTCACAGCCCTCTTCTACAATGTACTGGCACCAAGGATAGGTGCAGTTCAGATAAGGCTCGAATAGAGGTTTTATTCCCAATTAATTTTTCTTTCTGCCAAAAACAGACCGGGTGATGCAGAGACCCTTAATTTCCCCCATACGAACAGTCCCCAATATGAATGCCTTATTAAATGAATAATATATAACATACATTTAAACCCTTATAAAGGTGTTACCAGGCAGCCGATGCTTTTCAAGGGGTCACATTTAATATGGATGCTGGACATAAAATTACTTAGACATTAGATTTTATAAGGAGTTATGTGGTGATCCTGTGATTGATGATTCACGTCTTCTGGCTGCAATGCCAACAAAGGCAGAAACATGTGTACTGAAAAATAATGGTGTAAGGGAAAAATTCAGCCATGAAAAGCTTGTAAAATCCCTCCTGAACCTGGGGGCCAGTTTATGGACCTCCGAGAATGTGGCCTCAGAGGTTGCAAGGTCTGTCTACAATGGAATAACCACCAAGGAGATAAAGATCCTGGTCTACGACTCCCTCAGGAAGGTGGATGAGGAACTGGCAGATCGTTACCTTGCAGCCAACAGGCTCAGGGTGAGGACATCAAGGGATAAGATAGAGACCTTTGACCAGAAGAAGATAGAGGACAACCTCATAAGGGAGACTGGCGCCTCAGAGGATGTTGCAAGGGAAATCGCCACCGAGGTCTGGAGGGAGCTCAAGAAACTGAACGTGGAATACCTCACAGCCCCCATGATAAGGGAGGTTGTTAACACAAAGCTCATAGAGCACGGCCTTGAGACCCTCAGGAAGAGGTACACACGTCTCGGGATCCCGGTCTACAACATCACAAACCTCATAGAGAACGGCTCCAGGGACAACGCCAACATGATCCATAACCCTGAAACCGTCCACAAGTACGTGGCTGATGAGGCCCTCAAACAGTACTCACTGCTCCACATACTCCCCTCCAGGCTCGCAGACGCCCACATGTCAGGCGACATACACATCCATGACCTCGAATTCTTCGCTGCACGGCCACTTAACTGCCTGCAGCACGATCTCCGGCTATTCATAAGGCACGGGCTCCGGGTTGATGGTACAGGGGATCACACATCAGTTGCAGGACCACCAAAGCACCTGGAGACCCTAATGAACCATGCAGGGGAGATAATGCTTGCATCCCAGCAGAACATGTCCGGCGGCCAGGCCATGAGCCTCTGGAACGTCTTCGTGGCACCCTTCGCCTCAGGGCTGCCCTATGAGAAGATCAAACAGGCGGTCCAGATGTTCATATTCAACCTCAACATGGCCTACGCTGCAAGGGGAAGTCAGGTACCATTCACAAGCATAAACCTGGAGTTCGGGGTCCCTGAGTTCCTTGAGGACGAACCAGCCTATGGGCCCCGCGGGGAGTATGCTGGTGTATACGGTGACTTCGCTGAGGAGGCAAGGCTGCTCACAAGGGCCTTCACTGAGGTCCTCCTGGAGGGTGATGCCGATGGGAAGCCCCACCTCTTCCCCAACACCATATACTCCCTCCGGAGGGAGACCTTCAGGGGGGAATTCGATGAGGAACTGAGCCTGGTCCATGAACTGGCATCCAAGTACGGGACAGCCTACTTCATAAACATGCTGGCGGATTACAGGGGCAAGATGGCAAACTACATGGGCTGCCGTACGAGCCTTGCAGATAACTGGACAGGTGACTGGGAGAAGGACTGCCTCAGGACAGGAAACCTTGCCTACATAACCCTCAACCTCCCCAGGATAGCCTACCAGTCACGGGATGATGATGAACTATTCGAGTACCTTGATGAGTACATTGACATGGCGGTTGAGGTGCTCAGGATAAGGAGGAGCCAGGCTCAGAGATGCCTGGACGACTACCACCTGCTCCCATTCCTCTCCCAGGAGATAGACGGTGAGAGGTACTACCGTATAGAGAATGCGACAATGAGCTTCGGATTCACGGGACTCAATGAGATGCTCGAGTACCACCTCGGGGCAGGTATACAGAGCCCTGAAGCCAACAGGTTCGGCCTGAGGGTCATAGAGCACATAAATGAACGTGCAGCTGAACTCAAAAAGGAGACAGGATGGCGGTGGAGTGTCCTCCAGACACCTGCGGAGTCCACAGCCCACAGATTCGCAATGCTGGACCATGAGCATTACCCTGAGGAGGCTGTGCTCCAGGGCACCGAGGGGGCATACTACTACACCAACTCCAGCCACACACCTGTGAATGCAGAGGTGGACCTTGTTGAGAAGATAAGGATCGAGGAGAAGTACCACCCATTGACACCTGGCGGGCACATATTCAATGCATGGCTGGGTGAGGCGAAACCTGACCCAGCAGCCCTTGAGGGCCTCACCAGGAGGATCTGCAGGAGGAGTGACATAGGATTCTGGGCGTACAGCAATGCCCTGAGCTTCTGTCTGAGGTGCAAGACCCTCATGAGGGGTCTGCAGGATTCCTGTGCACGTTGCGGCGAGAGGGATGAGGTTGAGTGGTATGACAGGATCACAGGTTACGTACAGCAGGTGGGCCGTGCCAAGTCCTCAAGCGGTGGCTGGAACAGGGGTAAACAGCAGGAACTTCTTGATAGACGAAGAATAGACCTCTGAGTTTAATATGGTTTCAGCCACTAACTGAATCTCTTTTATTTTTGCCGGTATGCCAATAGCTAATTTCTCAGTTGAATGACAGAGAACAAACCAGTGCCTCAATTTTCAATATTAGAAGGTAGCCAGCCGTGACAGAATAAAAAATAGAAGAGAAGCTGATGTTCTTTTTCAAGTGCTTTGGTGTCTATCCTGACCGTGACAGAATAAAAAAATAGGAGAGAAGCTGGAGAACCACTGGGAGGATTCAATCTTCAGGGAAACCTCACAGGAACGGTCTGGGACTCTGATGAGCCACCGAATCCATGTGCTATCATGGTGTGCCTTCCTGCATCGCCTGCCACAACGAGAACAACATCAGCGGGGCTCCTGGTTATATGGACCATGCCATCCACAATGAGACCCTCATCCAGCTTCCTCCCCCCACGGTCAGCCATCTCTGCAGGTACAACAGCTCCCTCATGGATATAGTTTTTAACATCATCCCGTGTCCATCCATGGGATGCAAGTGTCTCTGCATGTTCCGGGCTCATAATCACAAGGAGCTCCCCAGGGACGTGGCTGTTGTTACAGCCGGCGGTGGAAGCTGTATGGATTATGGTGTCAAGGAGGTCCTCGGGTCTCTGGCTACGGTGGTCATTCACGTTATGGGGAGCCTCAACCCCCAGGAGGGTCACCGCACTATCTTCACCTGATAGGCCCCTCTCAACGTGTAAAGGTTCCCAGGGGCTCTCCTCCTCATTCTCTGCAAGGCAGTAGGTGTACTTTGCAGGGGAACCCATGGTGGCATGGTCCCCAACACCGGGCACAGCCCCGGCTATGTTCATGAGGCAGAGCCTCAGTGCACGCCCAAGGCTTGCACCTGGAAGGTTTCCAGGTCCAAGGCACCCTGCCCCTGGATTGAAGTTCAGATCCCTGACCACGGGTCCGTTGACCACCACCGCGACTGATACAGGATGGGTTGTGGCGTTTATACCTGCAAGGTTGAATTCATCCCTTCCGATACCCTCAATGCATGATTCAAGGAGCGGCATCATCTGGGGTATGCAGCCAGCCATGACAGCATTAACAGCCACCTTCTCCACAGTCGCAATCCCCATCCGGGGGGGTAACGTCGCTATGACATCCCCGGGTTTTCTGGCTGTGTATCTGTAGAATTTCTCCACACGTCCCCTTGTGGGGGGTATGATGGGGAGACCATCGGTCATCCTCTTCTCATAGAACTCAAGGCTGACCCTCTCAGGGTCGGGGTCTACCATGACCTTCATATCCTCCTCTGATGAACCGCAGAGCCTGTTATCATCCAGGAGGTCATCTATGAGGCATCCGCAGGATTTGTCAATTTTAACCAAACTATCACCTCAGATGGTCCACTATGGCGGGCATAATCTTCCTGGCCTTCCTGAGGATCTCCTCAGTTTCCAGTCCAGCCACGGGATGTTCTATCTCAACTATCCGGAGGCCCGGCATCCCATGGGCGGCTGCAAGTTTCTCTGCATATTCCCTGAAAGTGTCTGAACAGATGGAGATTGTTGGAACCCCCATGCCCTCCAGACGAATCGCGTCAAGGATCACCCAGGTTGTGCAGGAGCCGCAGTCACCCAGGGCGAGTATGCAGAGGTCCCCCTCCCCGGCCCTGTTTATCTGGTCCTCTGATGCAGGCGCACCGGCGGGTTTCTCAGACCACAGGAACCTTAAACCTTCAAGGGAGGACTCAACAGCCTCAAGTATGGTCCTGGCCCCGGGTTTGGTGTTGTCGAGGAGGGTGACTGTCTTAACATCACCCACCCCGTTGACAGGCATCTCATCCATGCATGTATCTGCCAGAGGGTCCATCACATCCCTTTCAACAATCCTGACCTTCATTTCAGGCCTCCAGTCTTAGCCTCCTTATCACGAAGTCCCTCTCAAGTGAGAGGAGGAATGAAGCCGCCCTTGGCCCCATCTTCTTACCTATGAGGACCCTGTATATTGCCTGGAATGCCTTCTGGGGTTTAAGTCCATGCCTTCGGAGTATGCTGTACATCTCGTCGTGGAGTTCCTCGGCGGTCATCTCCCTGGACTCCATGAGGTCCGCAACGTCCTGAAGGAATTTCAGCTGCGGCTCTGATAATTCAACATCAGGGAGCTCCTCCCGAACCTGGAACTTGACGAATTCAGGAGCATAGAGTCTCAACCAGTTTTTAACGTTCTCTATACGCTCATTCAGCTGTTCGAGCTGTTTATCTGTGAGCTGATCCAGTTCAAGGTCCATTAACTCCTCTGGAAGCTGTGAGTTTCTCCTGAGGATATCATAGAGCCTTTCAGGGTCATCACCCGCGATCTGGCAGGCAACCGTCATGAAGCGGTAGGAGGGCCGGAGGGGTAGATCGAATTCCTCTATCATTGAAACCCTGTAGATGTTCCTGAGCTTCTGCTCCTCCTTCTCTGATGCAGCATCCTCCATCCCATAGTAGATCCTCTCTGTCCGGTCGAACTGGTCCATCAGGTCAAGGAAGGGCATGTCCGGGTTGAAATCCTTGTGCTTCATGGGCTTGCTCCTGAATATGAAGTAGTTGAGGCTCTCAGGAGGTCCTATCTCAAGCCACTGGCCCGGTGTGAAGAAGACACCCCTTGACTTGGACATGGCCTCACCCCGGAGGGTTATCCACTCGTAGGGAACAGGGTAGGGTGCAGGATAGTCAAATATCTCCTCGGATATGATGCTGCTGACGTCATAGGAACCGCCACTTGCTGCATGGTCCTTACCGAAGGGTTCACAGGTGACGCCGAGGATCTTCCACCTTGCAGCCCACTCAACTCTCCAGGTGAGTTTACCGAGCCCCGATTTTATATCCATCTCCCCATCGAAGCCGCATTCGCACCGGTACCAGACGGTATCCCCACTAAAGTCATAGGCCTCCGTCGTGTTCACGCGGCCACACTTCTCACAGATCGGGTTGTAGGGTAGCCAGTCATCCCGCAGGGGCCTGTCCCTGAACCTGTTGAATATCTCCCTTATCTCAGGGGCCCTTTCAAGGGATGTTCTTATGTAGTCATTGTAGAGGCCCTCGGTGTACATACGGGCCCCGGAGTAGTGTTCGACGCCTATCCTGAACCTTCCAAGGGCCTCCAGGAAGGGCCTCTGGAAGTGTTCGACGAAGCTCTCACAGCAGCCCTCAGGGCAGGGTATCATGGAGTAGGGCACCCCGAGGTACTTCTCGTAGCTTTCAGGGAGGGGGTAGGGTACCTTTCTGAGGGGGTCGTGGTCGTCGGCTATCCAGACGGTCCTTGATTTGAACCCGTCCTTTTTGAGGGATTTGGCTATGGAGCTTGCTATGAAAACGTCGCAGGAATTACCTATGTGTATTGAGCCGGATATGGATGTTCCGCTGGCAACAACGTGCTCTTCAACATCTCTCTCCTTCAGTTCATCAGCTATCCTTTCAATCCAGTGCTTCAAAGAGATCACCTGTAAAAAACGTGATAGAATCAGTGCAACAAAAAAGTGTGTGAACTTCAAAATATATTAATCTTCTCTAAAAAAAGGAGTGGGTGGTTCAGTCGAAGATCCTTGTATCTGCACTGTCAAGCCACTCGTTAACGATCTTGACCGCGCAGTATTCCCCACACATTGTACAGGTATCAGGGTCCTCAGGGGGCCTCTCATCCCTTATACGCCTGGCTTCAGCAGGGCACATCGCGGCATCGAACTGGGCCTCCCAGTTGAGCTTCTTACGGGCGTTGGCCATTTCGAGGTCCTTCTCCCCGTTGTGGATACCCTTGACCATGTCCCCCACATAGGCACCTATCCTTGTTGCTATGACACCCTCCTTCACATCATCCGGGTATGGGAGGGCAAGGTGCTCCGCCGGTGTGACGTAGCATATGAAGTCTGCACCTGCAGCAGCTGATGCGGCAGCCCCTATGGATGACACTATGTGGTCATAACCGGCCCCTATATCCGTGACTATGGGTCCCAGCATGTAGAATGGGGCTCCCCTGCAGAGTTTCTTCTGGAGTATCACATTGGCCTTTATCTCATTGAGGGGTATGTGGCCCGGGCCCTCAACGATGGTCTGGACACCGGCCTCCCTTGCCCTGTCAATTAGTTCACCGAGTACTATGAGCTCCTGTACCTGGGCCCTGTCGGTTGAGTCTGCGATGGCACCGGCGCGCATGGCGTTGGCCATGGAGAGCACAAAGTCATGTTCCTTTGCAATCTCCAGTATGTAATCGAAGTTCTCATAGAGGGGGTTTTCCAGTCCATTCTCAACCATCCAGGCGGATACAAATGCGCCTCCCCTGCTCACAAGGCCACCCTCACGGCCCTGCCTTTTGAGCCTCCTCAGGGTTTCCCTGTTGACACTGCAGTGGATGGCCATGAAGTCTATACCATCCTTTGCCTGTTTCTCGATGGCCCTGAACATAACGTCCTCGTCCATGTATATGGAGGCTCCCTTTTCCCTTATGGTCTCAATGGCTGCCTGGTAGACAGGTACGCTTCCAACGGGTATGGGTGAGATGTCAAGGATTCTTCTCCTTATCTCATCCAGGTCCCCGCCAACTGAGAGCTCCATGAGGGTGTCTGCCCTGTTTTCAATTGCAATGCGGGCCTTCTCCTCCTCCATATCAAAGTCGACGATGTCTGTGGATGTTCCTATGGTGGCGTTGACCTTGGTCCTCAGACCGGCGCCTATACCGACAGCTGCAACCTCTTCACGGTTAAGGTTGCTTGGGATGGCTATTTTACCACTGGCAACTCCTCTTCTCACAAACTCTGGGGTGACGTTCTCTGCCTCCGCCACCGCTTTCATTTCATCTGTTATAACACCTTTTTTAGCTTCATCCATTTGAGTCATGTAATCACCCTTCTGGTTTGACCCTTAACCCGTGAGGGTATGATCTGGATCAGCGGAAATGAGATATATGGATATCATATTGATTGGTTCCATCCAGTTATAAAAACTACTGTTTCAGTCCCCGTTAATACTCTTAAGGAGTCTTTGATGTCTCCCCTATCGCCGGGACCATGGCTTGCTGCCTGCTACGCCTGGTGTATCATGTTTGTCAGAGTCTGGGTGGGCCCCCTCATATCGGGGGTTCATAGCCCCACTGTGCAGTGAAGCGTTTCACGGCCTTTCCTGTGTCAGGGATGTTTGTCTGGGTACCCTCATCCTCGACTATGAATGATGCAACTGCAGATGCGAACCGCCCACAGGTTTTGAGGTCCGCGCCCCGGAGGTAGGCCCTCATGAAGCCTGCCCGGTAGGAGTCCCCGGCCCCTGTGGGGTCAACCGCCTCCCGGGGTATTGCGTCTATCTTTATCACATCATCGGAGTATATGATGCTCCCCTCTTTCCCGTAGGTCTTAACCACCACCCCCGGTCCCATCTCCCGGAGTCCATGGATATCCACCGACAGTTTGCTGCATATGCGATCTATTTCATGGTGGTTCCCAAATAGTATGTCGCATACACCAACGGCCCTTTCAAGCTGGCTGCGGGAGTACATGTGGAGGTCCTGCCCCGGGTCAAAGCTTATTATCTTACCGAGGGACCTTGCAAATTCACCGCACCTGCAGTTGAAGGATGGGTCACCGGTTGCAAGGTGCACTGCACGGGCAGATTTTATGGCATCCTCAGGTGTCTCGGCGTCTTTGAAGTACCTTGCAGCGCCCCAGTAGAAGTAGCTTATCTGGTTGTGATCAGAATCGGTCATCACAAAGGCTGTTGGGGTGCTTTCATCCGCCACCAGGATCATGGATTCAATATCTATACCACTTGACTCCAGGAGCTCCCTGTACTCTGAACCCTCAAAGTCGCCTCCAACCGCGGATACAAGGGATGTTCTAAGACCAAGCCTTGATCCCACCAGGGCGACATTTGCGGCTGCTCCCCCATGAAGGTTCCTCATGCGTTTTATGGCTGTTGATGTGTTTGGTTCTGGAAATTCATCCAGATGTATTATGTAATCGAAGGCGGTATGTCCAACAGCAAGAAGGTCTCTGTCTTCACTCATATGATCACCTGAAAAATATGGGGTTAATTCTGTTGGGGTTGGTTTATAATGTGATTGGATTATTCGTTATAGATGGATTGGGCCTAGTTCTGTTGAGCATCCTTTATTGGTTGGGGCTTTATAATTTGAGGCGGATTAAGGTGATTGTTATAAAAATGTGGTCCTCAAATTTCATGCAGGGAACTGATCCCAGAAATGGTTTTTCAGCGGGGTTTCATGCTCAGTGAAGCGGCTCAAAGCCGGATTCAGCAACCAGGGCCTGGCCCTCACCAGTGATAAACTCAATCAGTTCATCGACCCACTCTCTATCACGGCACCTCACTGCACTTATAACGTGCCTTGTCTCCTCCCTCAGGATGTCCGAGCCACTGAACTGACTCGCACTTAAGAACGTAAGCAGCTCCGGGTCATTCATGACAATTCTGTGGGCATGATATGGGGATCTCACCTCCCTGACAACCTCAAATTCCACACCAGCCTCTGAGAGGACCTCCCATGCCAGCCTCTGGGCAGAACCCGAAACCCCCACAAAGCAGGAGCCATCAAGGGCCCTGATATCACTGATACCCCTGCCAACAAGGACCAGGTGGTCATAGGCGACAGGAACAAAATCCAGGTCCCTCCGGTATGCCTGGAGGGGATCATCCAGGAATACGGCATCAAGCATGCTCCTCTCTGCTAGATGGAATGAATCCTCATCACAGCATGAAAACAGGGATGCTGACACCCCCAGACCCTCAATGGCGGCCTCTACAAGGTTTGAGGATATGTAACCAGCAGCTATCATCAGGGGCCCTGAACCCTCCAGTATTTTAATCTGGCGCATGTAGGCTCCCAGGATTTCCATGGCCTCCGGTGTGAGTTCTGATCCAGCCCCACTGCTTCTCACAAGTTTCACACCAAGGAGGGACTCGGCCCTGAGCACCCTCCTGTTGAGCACCTGTGGTGATATCCCGAGAACCATGGCGGCCCTTCTCTGTGAGAAGGTCTCTCCTATAACCCTTAGGGTCTCAAAGAACCTGTGATCAAATCTGTGCCCATTGATTTCCATTCCAGGGAGGGGCTTCATATCCATATTGACACCTTTCCTGAGCACCTATGATATTTCTGTGGCTTCAGGGTTTCATAATCAACCGGAGCATATTCCAGGCCCTTTACCGTGGCCTGGGTTTCTCAGATCCTTCTTCAGTCATGGGTTCAGGGGTAGCCCGGGGTCCTATGGGTTCAGTACATTTTATGATCATAGTAATACATTTCATCTGGATTGGAATAAGGTCTCATGGTCCGTTCCCCACTGTTTTTATATCATACAGAGTATATATTGATATAGGTGTTGCGATGATAATAAAAGAGGCTATCAGGGACATAATCCATAATCTGGAGAAGATGGAGAGGGATATTGATGAGAGAACCCTTGATAATTTCATAGAAATCCTGACGTCTGCAGCCAACGTCTTTGTCCTGGGACTTGGGAGATCGGGCCTCGTTGCCAGGGCATTTGCCATGAGACTTATGCACCTTGAAATAAACGCCTTTGTGGTGGGCGAGACCATAACCCCTGCAATAAATGAGGGTGACGTCCTGATAGCAATATCAGGTTCGGGCAGGACAAGTTACATCGTGAATGCAGCATCCATCGCCCGGGAGAGGGGTGCAAAGGTCGTGGCAGTAACATCATACCCTGACTCTGACCTCGCAGGGCTGGCAGATCTTACTGTGACCATAAAAGGAAGGACAAAGATTGACGGTGAGAAGGATTACATGAAGAGGCAGATGAGGGGCAACCATCACTCAAGAACACCCCTTGGAACACTCTTTGAGATATCAGCCCTGGTATTCCTGGACGGCATCATAGCTGAACTCATGGAGAGGTTTGATAAGAGGGAGGAGGATCTGCACCACAGGCACAGCTCCTTTGATTAGCCATCATGGCAGAACAGTGAAATGGAGCATCATTAACAGGCCACGGGGCATCGGATTCAGAAACTCAGGTTTTTCAGGATGTCCCGGTTCAGTTAATTTTTATTATCTGTTTATCTGTTCAGTCTGGTATTACCAGGGTGTCCAATCTCTCTATTCTGAGAACCGATCCCTAAATTATCCTCTCAGGGTGGCTGTATATATTGAATCTCTTCCCGCGGACGAAACCGAGCATTGTAAGACCCGTCCGCTGGGCAGCATCATACCCTGAGGATGTTGGGGCGGCGTTGGACGCTATGATCGGTACCCCTGCACGGACGACCTTTATGAGCATATCCGCGGGCATTCTACCACTATAGACAATGAAACTCTCCCCGAAATTAACACCATCCATCGCACCGGAGCCTATCACCTTATCGACAGCCACATGCCTGCTGACATCCTCAAAAACCCTGAATTCATCACCTGTTACAAGTGCAGCCACATGGGTACCTCCGGTCATCCTCCAGACAACCGCAGAGTTCACCATACGCTTGAATGCCCTGAATATGTCATCAGCCCTGACCCTGAAGTCTGAATCAACGGGTTCCACCATTTCCACCCTCTGCCTCCAGCCACCGAAACAGTCGGAGCCCATCACAAGCTCCCTTCGTATATCAAGATCTCCTGATTCTATCTCAGCATCGATTATGTTATCACTGATTTCAATGGATAATATATCATCGACGGAGTCCACCAGACCCTCACCAAGGAGGTAACCTGTTGCAAACTCCTCAAGGGCCTGGGGGCTTGCAGTGAAGCGCTGATCCATACCACCATTTATCCTTATACGCACCTCAATGTCATTAACGACTTTTTCAAGGACCCTTCTCCTTTCATCGTCCACACGGAAAGCATCAACCTCTCTGTACAGTGACATGCACCCACCACCTCACATCTAAAAACATATATCCATCTTTGCTTAACAGTTAAACAATCTTTTGTCCTTAATCTATAATAGATTTGAGTTCATGACTCTCTAACCTGGAGGTTTTGAATGGATGAGGAATTAAACAGAATATTTGCGGGTTACAATGGCCATAAATCTGAAATCATACCCATACTGCAGGATATACAGGATGCATACGGTTATCTTCCAGAGGATGCCCTGGAAGAAGCAGCTCGCTTCACAGGGGTTAGCAGGACCCATGTATACGGGGTCGCCACCTTCTATGCCCAGTTCAGGTTCAAACCAAGGGGGAGAAAGCACATAATGGTCTGCACAGGAACGGCATGTCATGTCAGCGGAGCGGAACAGGTTCTCGATGCACTTGAGAGGCACCTCGGCATAGAGGAGGGGGACGTTACAGATGACATGGAATACTCACTCGAATCCGTGGGCTGTATAGGGTGCTGCTCCCTTGCACCCTGTGCAATGGTGAACGATGAGGTTGTATCACGCATAAAACCATCAAGGGCAGGTAAAATATTCCCAAAAAAGTCTTAGAGTGTCTTAAATGATCGAAAAAATTGCAGGGGACTCCCTGAAGGAATACATGTCCCTCTTCAGGGGCGAAGCTACCATACTTATAGGTTCAGCCACCTGTGGAAGGTCTGCAGGGGCCCAGAAGATAGAGGAGATAATGAGGCAGAGGGCAGCAGAACTCTCAGTTGAGTGCAGGATCATACACACAGGCTGCATGGGCCTCTGCTACGCCGAGCCCATGGTGGTCGTGTTCAACGGGGATAGCCGTGGTTACATCTACGGCCCGGTGAACCGTAAACTCGCAAAGAGGATAATCCAGGAGCACCTGGTGGAGGCGGGGGAGGCTGGACCCATAGGTTCTGTGGACATCGCCTTCAATGGCGACTCATTTGAACCGGTTTACACTCTGGAATTCATGGAGGGACAGTCAAGGAGGATACTCCGAAGATGCGGCCTTATAGACCCTGAAAACCTGGGACACTACCTTGCAACCGGAGGCTACAGGGGCCTCATGAGGGCCCTTGAAATGGAACCTGATGAGGTAATTGAGGAGATTAGGGGCTCCGGCCTCAGGGGCCGCGGAGGCGCAGGATTCCCGACATGGCTCAAATGGAGTCTCTGTCGCCAGGAGGCCTCAGAAATGAAGTACCTCATTTGCAACGCCGATGAGGGAGACCCGGGGGCCTTCATGAACCGTTCACTCATAGAGGGGGATCCACATGCCCTGCTTGAGGGGATACTCATAGCCTCATATGCAGTGGGTGCCAGGGAGGCCTACATCTACTGCAGGGCAGAGTACCCACTTGCCCTTGAGAGACTCAGGGGAGCCATATCTGATCTGAGAAATCTGGGACTCCTCGGTAAGGATATCCTCGGGTCAGGTTTCGACCTGGATATAAAGATAAAGGAGGGTGCAGGGGCATTTGTCTGTGGAGAGGAAACAGCCCTGATATCCTCAATTGAGGGTAAGAGGGGAATGCCAAGGACAAGACCCCCATTCCCAACAACAAGGGGCCTCTGGGGCAAACCCACCGTTATAAACAATGTTGAGACCCTTGCAGCTGTTTCAATGATAATGCAGCACGGTGCAGACTACTTCAACTCCATGGGAACCCCTGAAAGCAGGGGAACCAAGACCTTCTCCCTTGTGGGCGATGTCAGAAGAACCGGCCTCATTGAGGTCCCACTGGGCACAACCCTGAGGGAGGTCATCTTCGATATTGGAGGGGGAGTTGTGGATGGAGAGCTGAAAGCGGTACAGATCGGGGGACCTTCAGGGGGATGCCTCCCTGCTGAACTTATCGATACCGGTATAGACTATGACTCCCTCACATCTGCAGGGGCAATAATGGGTTCAGGTGGCCTTGTTGTTCTATCGGACCGCACATGCATGGTTGAACTTGCAAGGTACTTCCTTGAGTTCACACAGAGGGAGTCCTGTGGAAAATGCGTACCCTGCCGCGTGGGGACAAGGCAGATGCTCATGATACTCAATGATATCGTGGAGGGTTCGGGAAGACTTGAAGACCCGGAGATCCTCAGGGATGTAGCTGAAGGTGTCAGGGCAGCCTCACTATGCGGCCTCGGCCAGACATCACCAAACCCGGTTCTGACGACACTCAGATACTTTGAGGACGAGTATCGTGACCACATAAACGGCAGGTGCACAGCCGCAGCATGCAGTGAACTGATGCACTACATCATAGACCCTGAAAAATGTGATGGATGCATGGCCTGCATCCGGACATGCCCGGCGGAGGCCATAAAGGGTTCAAGGGACGAGGTGCATGTTATAGACCAGGATGAGTGCCTCAAGTGCGGGTCATGTCTTGATATATGTAAAAAGGATGCTGTCAGGAGGGTTCCCGGCCCCTACCGCCAGGAAAACCTATTCAGCAAGGATTCATGAGAAGGAAGATGGGCGGCAGGGTACACTTCAGCTGCAGCCTTCAGGCCACACTAAGTTAGTATATTTAGATGATCCTCAAACAGCATATCCTGTTCTCAGAAACAGTTCATGGAGTGTAGTAGGGGGATCTCCTTCTTATGGCCTCAAAGAATAGTTCACGAAGTCTGTCAGTATCGTTTTCCCTCAGGGCGTCCCTGGTATCCACGAGGTTGTCGTTTCTGAGGAGGCAGGGTTTCAGCTTCCCATCAGGGGTTACCCTGAGCCTTGTGCAGTTTGCACAGAACCTTGTGTTGTCCATGGGCCTCACAACCTCGATTTCCCCCCCATCTATATAGTACTTCTTGCGGTCCTGCATGAATTTTCTGGTTCTGATCCGGTCCGCCCTCTCTGCAAGTTCCGCCTCGATGGGGGTGATGTCGCAGTGGTATCTTTCGACGGCGTCATCATGGCAACTTTCTGTTTTGAGGAGTTCAATTATCTGGAGCACAGCGCCCTTCTCACGGCAGAATTCAAACATGTCCCATATCTCGTGGTGGTTCACACCCCTGAGGATCACCATGTTTATCTTGACCGGATCAAGCCCCAAATCAACGGCACTGCTTATACCAGACTTAACCCTTTCAAGGTAATCCTTCCGGGTTATGAAGCGGTAGGTCTCAGGGTTGAGGGTGTCAAAGCTCACGTTGACCCTGTCAAGTCCAGCTTCGCTCAAAGCAGCGCTGTACCCTTCAAGGAGGGTGCCGTTGGTTGTTATGGATATGTCCCGGAATCCGATGTTATTTATCCTCTCAACTATTTCAACTATATCATCCCGTATGAGGGGCTCTCCACCTGAGAGACGTATCTTCCCCACACCGAGGTCGGAGGCAACCCTGCAGAGCTTCTCTATATCTGCAGCCGACAGCTCTTCCCTGGATGAGATCATTCCGTCCTTGTGGCAGTAGATACAGTTAACGTTGCAGCGAACTGTTATGGATAGCCGCAGTGACATAACCGGTCTTCCGTGTCTGTCTTGGACATGCATTTTTTACCTCTGAAATTGGGTGGATGCCATTATATGGTTTCAGTCACCTGCCCATGACTGAGCTCCATGTGGACTATTTTATGATGAGATCAACCCTTCCATTCTTAAGGCTTTCTGTTTCGAGGGCATCAATCATACCCCTCACAGTCTTTGATATGAACTCCTGGACGAAGGGGTTTAGAGGGACAGGTTTTCCATCGATCCTGAGGAGAACCCTCTCGGGCTGACTCCTGCAGTCAACATCATCAGCCTCTCCACGGATCTTGGCCTCTCTGAACTCTCTGCATGAGCTGAAACCGCATTTCTTGCAGTTGAGGTCCTGCAGCAGACCATAACTCCTCCTTTTCAGGAGATCAATGAGCTCATCCACATCCTCCAGGGTGAATGGATCAACAACCTTCACTGTGAAGTCGCCGGGCGTGGAGGTTGATACGCTGGCATACTCCATCTCCTTGAAGCCTTCAACTATGAGGAAGTCCAGGTCATCAAGGATCTCAAGGGTGCCAGCTATCTCCTCAAGGCCCATCTCCCTTTCAAGGAGGAAGAAGGTTTCCCTCCCACTCCCGGCGACGATCTCTGCACCGGCCCTCCTGTGCTTATCAGTATCCTTCCCAGGGAAATCAAAGCCGGTATGGGTATGTTTAAGTGTCGCGACCCTGTAGCCCTCATCAGTGAGTTTTCTCACGAGTTTTTCCACAAGTGTGGTCTTTCCAGTGTCCTTTGTACCGGTAACGCCGATGATCTTCATCCTCTTCACCTCACCCTCTCTACTCATAACTTTTATCTATATCTCTTGATAAATTCCTAATCATAAATAAAATCAGCTGAAAATGATATGAAGTGGACTGTTAATTTTAGAATAGATGGAAGGGAACTTGAGGCTGAACATGGCATGACCGTCCTTGAGGCGGCCCTTGCAAATGACATATACATCCCCCACCTCTGCTTCAGGGAGGGTATCGAACCCTTTGGGGGATGCAGGCTGTGTCTGGTGGAAAACGATGAGGGACGTCTTGTAACGGCCTGTGAAACTCCTGTAGAGGATGGTGCGAACTTCGTATCTGAATCAGAGAGGATAAATAGTATCAGGAGAACTGTGCTATCCCTTCTGATATCAGAGCACAGCAGGGACTGCCTTTCATGCCCCTCATCAGGGGACTGCCGTCTCCAGGAGGTCTCATCCTATCTTAATCTGACAGAGGATGACCTTTCGAGACTCAGACCCGATTTACCTGAAGCAGAACCAGATGAATCAAACCCCTTTTTCGTTAGAAACCATGATAAGTGCATTCTTTGCGGTTTATGCGTAAGGGTCTGCAAGGCTACCGGTGCAGAGGCCATAGATTTTGCCTACAGGGGACATGACACCAGGATATCCACCTTCATGGACAGGGCCATCATCGAATCAAGCTGTGTGTCCTGCGGGGAATGCGTGGAGGTCTGCCCTGTGGGGGCCCTTGTTTCAAGGAGAGAGAAACCCTTCACCGAGGTGAAGACGGTATGCCCCTACTGTGGTGCTGGCTGCGGCATCTACCTTGGTGTGAGGGGGGACCGGGTTGTGAGTTCAAGGGGAGACCCTGATAATCCGGTTAACAGAGGTAAACTATGTGTTAAGGGTAGATTCGCATTGAATTTTGTAAACAGCCCTGAAAGACTTAAAAAGCCACTCATAAAGGTCGGTGACAGCTTCATTGAGGTGGAGTGGGAGGAAGCCTTATCCAAAGTGGCCGAGAGGTTATCAGAGTACAGGGGTGATGAGTTTGCTGCAGTTGCATCTGCAAAGTGCACCAATGAGGAGAACTATATCCTTCAGAAGTTTACGAGGACCGTGATGTTATCCGGTAACATCGACCACTGTGCAAGGCTCTGCCATGCACCCTCCATAAGGGGCCTCAGCATGACGCTGGGTAGCGGTGCAATGACAAACTCAATAGCTGAACTTGAAGATTCAGCATGCATCCTGGCGGTGGGGACCAACCCCACCGAGACACACCCCATAACGGCCTACAGTGTAATCAGGGCCATCAGCTCAGGTGCAAAGCTGGTGGTCATTGACCCAAGGAGGACGAGGATCTCGGAGCTTGCAGACATCCACCTCCAGAACAGGCCCGGGTCTGACATTCCATTGATCATGGCAATGTGTCGTTTCATCATTGAGGAAGGCCTCCATGACAGGGTATTCGTGGAGTCAAGGACAGAAGGCTTTGATGAATTCAGGGATGCGGTCATGGCCCTGGACCTGGAGGAGGTTGAAAACCTCACCGGTGTTGAAGCCGAGGATATAAGAAGGGCTGCAATCACCTACGCATCAAACCAGCCGGCCTCCATCATATACTCAATGGGCATCACCCAGCACGTTGATGGTACCGCCAATGTGATTGCACTTAGCAACCTCGCCCTCCTTACAGGTAACCTCGGTAAACCATCTGCAGGCATAAACCCGCTCAGGGGCCAGAACAATGTCCAGGGAGCCTGTGATATGGGGGCACTTCCGGATCTACTCCCCGGCTACCAGGGACTGGATGGGTCATCGAGGTTCTCTGATAGATGGGGTTCACCCATACCGGGACCCGGGATGACGCTACCTGAGATGTTTGACGCCGCCCTGGAGGGACGTTTGAGGGCCATGTACATAATGGGTGAGAATCCCCTGATCAGTGAACCTGATGCTGAGAAGACCCGGAAGGCCCTTGAAAGTCTTGATTTTCTTGTTGTCCAGGACATATTCCTGACAGAGACTGCTGAGCTTGCTGATGTCGTTCTTCCGGCATGTGCATGGGCAGAGAAGGATGGGACATTCACCAACACCGAGAGGAGGGTTCAGCTGCTCAGGAAGGCCCTCGATGCCCCCGGGGAAGCAAGGACTGACTGGGAGATACTCTGTATGCTGGCAGAGAAGATGGGGGCTGAGGGCTTTGATTATGGATCATCCTCGGAGATATTCAGTGAGATAGCAGCACTCGTGCCATCATATGCCGGCATATCATATGAGCGGCTTCAGGATGGTGGCATACAGTGGCCCTGCACATCTGATGAGCATGAGGGCACACAGTACCTGCATTCTGAGAGATTCTCAACACCCACAGGCAGGGCTTCATTTATCCTGCCAGAGTATCAGGAAAGGGATGTCTCAGAGGAGTATCCATATGTCCTTGTAACCGGTCGCAACCTCTACCAGTACCATACAAGATCCATGACAGGGCGCGTGCCGGAACTTGATTCATTCTCTGAGAGTGAGGAACTTCTCATTAACCCTCTGGATGCAGCAGACCTCGGAGTTGAGGATGGTGACACGGTCCTCGTGAAATCAGAGAGGGGGTCTCTGGAGGTGAGGGCAAGGGTTGCAGGGGAGGTCATGGAGGGTGTTGTCTTCATGACATTCCACTTTGCAGAGACCCCGGCAAATCTCCTCACCGGGGGAGGGCGTGACCCGGCATCAGGGATGCCTGAACTGAAATTCACACCCGTCACCATAAAGCCTGTGGGGTAGCCACACACCTCTATATATATTTTTCTATTTGATTTTTGTAGAAAATTATTATATGGGCGGCGGTCAAATGTGTGATTAACACACATGGTGACCCTATGCCGAAACATATAGTTTCTGGACTCAAATACATAGCAGCTGTAAATCTGACAAAGCAGGGCCATTCACAGAGAGAGATAGCTAAGGCTCTCAACATGAACAGATCAACTGTTTCTCACTACCTCAACGGCAGGAACCTCTCCTGGAGGTCAATAGAGGTTGCAAAGGTAATAACAGAGATGTGTCCAAGGGACTTCCTTCTTCTCACCCACTCCCTTACACAGAACACAGAGATGACAAGGACCATCATAAAAACGTGCCAGAAGCAGAAATTTCAGGGAAAGGTCAGGAACTCATGTATTGGGTGCGGGCTATGTGTGGACACATGCCTTATGAAGGCCATAAGTTTAAGAGACCTCAAGGCACATATAGAATCCGAATGGTGCTGCGGGTGTCTCATCTGTGTTGATATGTGTCCAACTGATTCTATAGAAATAAAGGAGGTAGAACTTGATGGAAACAACCGAAGTAATTGAAGGTAAGAACATTACCGTGGAGCGAACCGGTGAAGAAGACAGAAAGTTAATCTTCCAGGATTGCCTCTGCGCTGTTTGCGGACTCTGCGGTGAAATCTGTCCTGTGAACGCCATTGAAGTCAACCCGACAGGCGCAATGGTGAGAACCGAACAGGACGAGTCAAAGATATGCATCGATGAGAACAAATGTGTCCTCTGCGGTATGTGCAGTTCAATCTGCCCATTCCAGGCACTGGACCTTCAGATTGACGGAACATCAATAAAGGAACTTGCAGAATACCCAAAAATCATCAAATCAGCTGAGATAGATGATGAAACATGTATACAGTGCAAGGCCTGTGAAACAGCATGTCCACAGGATGCCATAACCATAACAAGGGACCTGCCCGAAAGGAAGGACCTCATAACAGGTGAGATCGAGATAGACAAGGAAACCTGTATCTACTGTGGAATGTGTGAGGAGATGTGTCCGGTTGATGCGATAGAGATAGACCACCAGGTGCCGACCTCCTCAAGTCCAGCAGTCGCGACTGACATACGAGTCGATGAGGATAAATGTGTCCACTGCGGTATATGTAAGAGGATATGCCCTGTTGACGCCATAACTCAGGTCTGCAGGATATGCCCATACGGTGAATACGAGATCAAGGTCCCGGAGGTCACAGGAACATCCTACATCGACCCTGAACTCTGTGTGAACTGTGGATGGTGCCAGGAGATATGTCCTGTTGACGCTGCAACGGTGACAAAGCCCTTCGAGGGAGAACTCATTATCGACGAGGACACCTGCCAGGCCTGTGAAACCTGTGTGATGGCATGCCCATGCAACGTTTTATCATTCCCTAAACCAGAAAAACCAGGTGAAAAACCAGCCAAGCTCTACAAGGACGAAAGGTTCTGCATATACTGCGGTGCATGTGAGAGGTCATGTCCCGTTGACGCAATAGAGGTTAAGAGGAGCAGGATAAATACCACTCCAATCAAATCAAAGGCCTGGAAGAACGCCTTTGAATCATTACTCAAATAAATGGAGGTAATCAGATGGCAATAGGACTTAAGGCATACCCTGAACTCTGCCATGGATGTGGAAACTGCGTGATCGCATGTCCAGTGAACGCCCTCAGAAGCCCCGAGGTTGCAGGTGGAAAGGGGCCAACAGATGATGTGGAGATCATCATGATAGTTGAGGACGGGGTTGTTAACATAAAGAACCCTGATCTCTGTGGAAAGTGCGGCACATGTGTTGAAAGCTGCCCTGTTGATGCAATCAGGCTGGAGGAATTAGAATGAGAGTCATACTAAACACAGGAAGGACCATCTGGCAGGGACAGGCTATAGAGTCCGGTAAGGACCTTAAGATGTACGTCGATGCAGCTGCCATAATTCAGATGAACCCTGACATGATGAAGCAGCTCGGAATAAGCGAAGGAGACAACGTGAAGGTCATCTCAGAATATGGGGATGTCGTTGTAAAGGCTGTTGAAGCTAAGGAGCCACTCCCAGAGGGAATGGTTTACATACCAATGGGGCCCTGGGCCAACAGGGTTATAAGGCCAGATACTGATTCAACAGCAACACCCAGCTTTAAGAACATACCGGTGGAGATCATACCCACCGATGAAGAGGTTCCTGACATGCCAACCCTCATGAAGGTCTACGGTAAGGTAGGTCAGATCTAAAGCTCAGCGGGAGGATTCAAATGGAATACATAATCAAAAACGGATTTGTTTACTGTCCTCTTAACAACGTCGATGGAGAAAAGATGGACATCTGCGTCAAGGATGGTAAAATAGTTGAAAGTGTCAGTGACAGCGCAAAGGTCATTGACGCATCTGGAAAAATGGTGATGCCCGGAGGTGTTGACCCTCACGCCCACATAGCCGGTGCAAAGGTCAACGTGGGAAGGATGTACAGGCCAGAGGACAGCCGCAGGGACGCTGAAAAATTCAGGGCTGGAAGGGCTGGAAGCGGTTTCTCAGTACCCTCAACCTTCATGACAGGTTACAGGTACGCCCAGATGGGTTACACCACAGCAATGGAGGCAGCCATGCCACCACTGCTTGCAAGGCACACCCATGAGGAATTCCACGACACACCGATAATAGACCACGCAGCATACCCACTTTTCGGTAACAACTGGTTCGTGATGGAGTACCTGAAGGATGGCGACGTGGATGCCTGTGCAGCCTACGCATCATGGCTCCTCAGGGCCACCAAAGGTTACGCAATAAAGATAGTTAACCCTGCCGGTACAGAGGCATGGGGATGGGGTGGAAACGTCCACGGAATCTATGACCCCGCACCCTACTTTGATATAACACCCGCAGAGATCATAAAGGGACTCGCAGAGGTCAACGAGAAACTCCAGCTACCACACTCAATACACCTCCACTGTAACGACCTTGGACACCCTGGAAACTACGAGACAACCCTGGCATCCTTTGACGTGCCAAAGAACATAAAACCAGACCCTGCAACCGGTGAAAGAGACACAGTACTCTATGCAACCCATGTCCAGTTCCACAGCTACGGCGGAACAACCTGGAGGGACTTCGTGTCAGAGGCACCAAAGGTTGCTGACTATATAAACAGGAACGATCATGTTGTGATAGACGTTGGTCAGATAACCCTGGATGAGACAACCACCATGACCGCAGACGGTCCAATGGAATACGACCTCCACTCACTCAACGGCCTCAAATGGGCAAACTGTGACGTGGAACTCGAAACAGGTTCAGGTGTTGTACCATTCATATACTCTGCAAGGGCACCGGTCCCAGCGGTCCAGTGGGCAATCGGAATGGAACTCTTCCTCCTCATAGACGACCCCTCCAAGGTGTGCCTCACAACAGACAGTCCAAATGCAGGGCCATTCACACGGTACCCGAGGGTCATCGCATGGCTCATGAGCAACAAGTACAGGATGAACCTCATTGAGGGAGAACTGCACAAGTGGGCCCAGAGGAAGAGTACAATAGCAACAATTGACAGGGAGTACACATTCTCAGAGATAGCACAGATCACAAGGGTAACATCTGCAAAGGTCCTGGGTCTCAGTGAAACCAAGGGACACCTCGGTGCAGGTGCAGATGCAGATATAGCAGTCTACAACATCAACCCTGAAACAGTCGATCCATCAGCAGATTACATGGCCATTGAGGAAGGATTCTCAAGGGCAGCATACGTCCTCAAGGACGGAGAAATAGTTGTTAAGGACGGAGAAGTTGTGGCCTCACCACACGGAAGGACCTACTGGATTGACACCCAGGTGGATGAGTCCCTCTACAACGAGGTTCTCGCCAGTGTTGCGAGCAAATTCAAACAGTACTACTCTGTCAACTTTGCAAACTACCCTGTGCAGGACGAGTACCTGCCAAAATCTGCTCCAGTTAAAGGGGTGATGTTATGAGTGAAATAATACTAACTCCAAAGGAACAACCCGAAGTGCCACTGGAGGCACCAAACATCAAACCTGATGTCTTCGCAGGAAAGTCAATAGATGAGATCAGGAACATCCAGATAATGCACGGTAACGAGGTAGTTAAGCTCGAAGACTTCTTCGAGGTCAGCGGTGAACCAGCAGACTCAGCAGCCGACATAAAAATCATAATCGACGGCGATGTCTACAACACCAAGAGGATAGGCCAGGATATGACCGCCGGTGAAATCCTGGTGAAGGGTAACGTGAACATGTACGTCGGCGCAGGTATGAAGGGCGGTAAGATCACAGTGGAAGGCAACGCAAAATCCTGGGCAGGACAGGACATGAGAGGGGGAGAACTCGAAATCCTCGGAGATGCGGGCGACTACGTCGGATCCTCCTACCGTGGTGATTGGAGAGGTATGAGCGGTGGAGTCATAACCGTACATGGAAACGCTGGAAACGAGATCGGAGAGTACATGAACGGCGGCAAAATCATCATCAAGGGTGATGTTAACATAATGCCTGGAATACACATGAACAACGGCCTCATAATAATCGAGGGCAACGCCGTTGCAAGGGTCGGCGGTGAAATGGCAGGCGGGACAATAGTCGTCAAGGGAATGATAGAGGAATTCCTCCCAGGATTCAAGTACCTCGGTGTTGAAAAGGACATAGAGGTTAACGGGGAAACCTTCCCTGGAGCATACTACAAGTTTGAAGGAGATCACGCAATTAAAGGAGCTAAGGGTATGGTCTATGCGGCTGTCGGATGCAACGGCCACATAGAACCCTAAACTTTCTTGGAGGTAATTATCATGGAATATGTGAAAAATGTGGTCTGCCCCTTCTGCGGAACCCTCTGTGACGACATCATATGTAAGGTTGAGGGCAACGAGATCGTTGGAACCATCAACGCATGCAGGATAGGTCACAGTAAGTTCGTGCATGCAGAGGGTGCAATGAGGTACACCAAACCACTCATAAGAAAGAACGGAGAATTCGTCGAGGTTAGCTACGACGAGGCCATAGACAAGGCAGCAAAGATTCTTGCAGAATCAAAAAGGCCATTGATGTATGGATGGAGCTGTACCGAGTGCGAGGCACAGGCCGTCGGGGTTGAACTTGCAGAGGAGGCCGGCGCAGTAATCGACAACACAGCATCAGTATGCCATGGACCATCAGTCCTCGCCCTCCAGGACGTGGGTTACCCCATCTGTACCTTCGGTGAGGTCAAAAACAGGGCAGATGTTGTGGTATACTGGGGATGCAACCCGATGCACGCCCACCCCAGGCACATGTCAAGGAACGTCTTCGCCCGCGGATTCTTCAGGGAAAGGGGAAGATCAGACAGGACACTCATAGTGGTGGATCCGAGGAAAACCGACAGTGCAAAGCTTGCAGATATACACCTGCAGCTCGACTTTGACCATGACTATGAACTCCTCGATGCAATGAGGGCATGCCTGCTTGGACATGAGATACTCTACGATGAGGTGGCAGGTGTTCCAAGGGAACAGATCGAGGAGGCAGTTGAGGTACTCAAAAACGCACAGTTCGGTATACTCTTCTTCGGTATGGGTATAACCCACAGCAGAGGTAAGCACAGGAACATCGACACAGCCATTATGATGGTGGAGGATCTCAATGACTACGCCAAGTGGACACTCATACCCATGAGGGGTCACTACAACGTTACAGGGTTCAACCAGGTCTGCACCTGGGAGAGTGGATACCCATACTGTGTTGACTTCTCAGAGGGCGAACCCAGGTACAACCCGGGTGAGACAGGTGCAAACGACCTCCTCCAGAACAGGGAAGCTGACTCCATGATGGTGATAGCCTCTGACCCGGGAGCCCACTTCCCGCAGAGGGCCCTTGAGAGGATGGCTGAAATCCCTGTGATTGCCATTGAACCCCACAGGACCCCAACAACCGAGATGGCTGATATCATAATTCCACCGGCCATCGTGGGTATGGAGGCAGAGGGTACCGCCTACCGTATGGAGGGTGTCCCTATAAGGATGAAGAAGGTCGTTGACACAGACCTCCTCTCAGACAGGGAGATCCTCGAGAAACTTCTTGAGAAGGTAAGGGAGTATAAGGCCTCTAAGTAGGTCTAATCCTGAATTTATTTTTTTATATTGCTTTATTTTAACAAAAGAGCCTATCTGGAAAAAAATTACCTTACTGGTCGTATATAAAAAAATTTATTCTATGGGATTTCTGTTCATGAAATGTGCCATGAGACTCACAAGTATAAATCCCGCCACTATGAGTGAAACTATCTGAATGGCTGCATTCACAGTATCACCTCATTCATCAACTGCCTCGATCAGGCATACCCCACCTTCACATTCATGTTCAAGTTCGATGAGGTACTCCTTCAGCTTCTCAACATCAATTGTTGTAAGGCCCTTTATCATATCACTGTCGATCTTTATCTGCAGAACCCCTGCGTTGTTGGTGACGACCTTTCCGGGTATATACACACGGCCGAGGGATAGTCTCACGGTATCCCCTGGCTTCACCTCCTCCTTTATGTACCTGCAGAGTTCCTCACAGGTTGCTATTCTATTTTCCTTTTTCAAAGAGATCACCTTCCACTGGATTATATGCACCTATGGTGCTTATAAAAATAAGGTTTACACTTCATCCACATATCTGAATTCCCTGAGATCCATGAGTCTCTCGATGGCCTTCATCCTTATCTCAACACCCGCCTCTCTGACAGCTGCAAGGGGGTTCAGGCCGCCGGGTGTGACTATACCTGCGTGATACTTCTCCACGCGGGCATTGTACAGTATCTCACCGGGGGCGCCGATTTTGAGCACACTGAACCCTGCTTCAGAGAGTTCTTCAATCAGGCCCTCAGCATGGTCCCTTGCAAGGTACGGGACCTCCTTCAGACTCGCAAGGACCCTGCCCTGTCCATTGAGGGCTTCAAGGACCGCAGTCATATTCTTTGATACGTAGATCTCATGGGGGTCAAGGGAGGAACCACTGTAGGCTGTGAGCTCAACAAAGCGGGGCTCCCTGCCGCCGGCCTCAAGCAGACCCCCGTACTTTGGTGTGGACATGATACCGCTCTTTATCAGTACACCATCCAGTGTGAGACTGCATACAGTTGCAATTCCAGCCATGCCCCCCTCATCGGTGACTCCTATCATGGGGAGGGTGGAGAATTCTGGCCTCTCACTGAGGACCTGACCTATGACTTCAAGGGCATAATCCAGATCATCCCTGCTTATGAGGGATATGTTGGCTATAACCCTCCCTGAAAGGTCCTCTGGATTTAAATCCACTCTGTTTATGAGGTTCCAGGCCTTTGACAGGAGGAAGCGGACCTTGACACCCCTTTCAGGTGCAGAAACCATTAACTTTCTCTCAGGCTTTACAAGGGGCTTCAGGCTCTGGAATTCTATGAGGTTCTCTGCCAGTTTAATTTCTGCACGGTAGCCGGCCTCCTGGATGGCGCAGAGGGGAGTTATACCCCCTATGATTGCAACACCCACCATTCCATCTGCAACCGGGACACCTAGGACGTCCTCTCCGGGTTCTCCAACCTTGAGCACCCCTGATATCCCGATTCCCTCAAGTTTCCTCAGAATTTTCACGGCGTCCTCCCTTCCGGTTCCGGGTATGAGGCGGAGATTTGCCGGTACCAGCCCATCCCCCTCCTCAATGACACTGAGAACCGAGGTCATGTTCTCTGAGGTGAAGGCCTCCAGGGGTGTCATCGATGTTTTCTTGTAGGCTATGAGCTCTGTGAAGTTCACTGGCTGATGGTCCTCAAATCTCACAAGGCCCCCGAACTGGGGTATGACAGGTATGCCACTGGCGAGCAGGATGCCGTCGACGGTTGTCCCGCATATGGTGCTTATTATGCACCCATCACCATCCCTTTCAAGCTTAACCCTTGGGCTGAGGCAGAGCCCATTTCTCATAACATGTTTGAGGGTCTCAATGGACCGGGGGGATATCCTTGACGTGTTAACGACAACCTTCCCCTCGAGGGTGTCAGGGTTGAAGCTTGTATTGTATATCATGCTCTCAAACTTTGAGAATATGAAATCGACCTGGTCATAGACGAGGCCACGGTTTATCTCCTGCAGCCCCTTCTCTGTTATTTTCCTTCCAGCATAACCAACCCTTTCTGTGAAGCCCTTTTCGTCAAGTATGCGCATGTGGTATCTGACGGCCCGTTCCCCGAGGTTGTACCCTTTCTTCCTGAGTTCAGATGCTATTATCTTTGCCCCGAGGACATCATCATGCTCTGCAAGGATCCTTAAAATCTCCATCATCTTCTGGTTGGTCTCATCAGCCATCAGAAACACCATATAAAAAGTAGGGGGAGGGTTTATTTAAAGGTTAAGAAAAAAAGGAAGTAAATTTTGAGGCTTAGATGTCAAGGTACCTTTCAAGTTCGTACTTGAAGACCCTCACACGGTAGTCGTCCCATTCCCTGTGCTTGATCTCCATGAACTTCTCGTAGACGTGACCACCAAGGGCGCCCTTGATGACATCATCCTCCTCGAGGGCATGGTATGCCTCCCAGAGGCTTGATGGGAGTGTCTCGATGCCCATCTCCCTGAGCTCACTCATTGATTTTTCATAAACGTCGATCTCGGTTGGTTCACCGGGGTCGATCTTGTTCTGTATACCGTTCATACCTGCCTCCAGCATGGCTGCAAATGCAAGGTATGGGTTGCATGATGGGTCAGGCATCCTTAACTCGACACGTGTACCCTTTCCACGTGATGCAGGGATCCTGATGAGGGTTGACCTGTTTTTAAGGCCGTAGGCAATGTAGACCGGTGCTTCATAGCCAGGGACAAGTCTCTTGTAGGAGTTGACTGTTGGAGCACAGACAGCTGTGAGCGCAGGGGCGTGTTTCAGAAGCCCCCCTATGAAGTACAGGGCCTCCTCTGAGAGCTGTGTCTCTGTGTCAGGGTCATAGAAGACGTTTTCACCATCCTTGAAAAGGGACTGGTGGCAGTGCATACCGCTACCGTTTTCACCAAAGAATGGCTTTGGCATGAATGTTACCATGTACCCCATCTTGTCGACTATGGCCTTTATGGCCTGTTTGAAGGTTATAACTGCGTCTGCTGTCTTCAGGGCCTTGTCGAATTTGAAGTCTATTTCGTGCTGTCCAGGGGCAACCTCGTGGTGGCTGACCTCAACGTCGAAGTTAAGGGCCTCAAGGTCCATGACGAGTTTTCTCCTGAAGTCGGTTCCCTGGTCCACCGGTTCAACATCGAAGTATGCACCGCAGTCGTGGGGTATTATGTTGCCATCCTCGTCCTGGTCGAGGATGAAGAACTCTGGTTCCGGTCCGACATTGTATTCATATCCAAGGTGGGCGTACTTGTCGAGGGCCCTCTTGAGGACGTACCTCGGGTCCCCCTCGAAGGGTTTTCCATCTGGCCAGTATATGTCACAGATGAATCTGCACACACCCTTTTCCTCTGGCCTCCATGGGAGTGTTGAGAAGGTGTCGGGGTCAGGTTTCAGGACGAGGTCGCTCTCGTTTATATCCACGAACCCCTCAACTGATGACCCATCAAAGAGGAGACCGTCCTTTATTATGTCCTCTATCTGGTCTGGCCTTACCAGGGGTATTGCCATATTCTTTGGTTTTCCGTGTATGTCCACAAACTGAAGGCGGACGAATTTAACGCCGCATTCATCCATTTTAGCTATTATTCTTCCAATCTTATCTGACATGGGTTATGCCTCCATGGCATGAGCTTAACTTCACCGGAAGTAACTTTCCTTCTACTGGTTTATATATTTTTTGTTCAGGATAGTTCAACAATTTTAAATGGTTCGCCCTGAAAGAGATCAAACTTTAACATTCGGGGGGCGGCTATCACATCACCCCTCCCTGTGATCAACTTGAGAACCTCCGCTGCCTGGAGGCAGCCGGTGATATTTGCCACGGGACCTATTACCGGAGGTGTTTTTGATGATAGATCTCTGAGCTTCGCCTTCACATCAGCTGTGAGCTCAAGGCCCACAGATGGCAAACGGAAGAGTTCCTCATAGGATGGTGATCCCTCCCTGAACACAGTTACCTGACCCATGGAGCCATGTATGGCGCCGTGGATGAAGGGTGTTCCCTCTGATGTGCACCTCCTTGATGCAATCACCCTTGATGTTATGTTATCAAGGGCATCAACCACGGCATCGCTGCCAGTTATTATTTCAGCTGCATTTTCTTCATCGAAGATTTCATGATAAACCTTGACCCTGCTGAAGGGGTTTACGGTGCGAATACGCTCCGCTGCAACATCAACCTTGGGGATCCGGAGGTCCCTGAAGCTGCTCATGAGCTGCCTGTTGATGTTCGAGACGTCAAAGACGTCACTGTCAATTATTCTGAGACTGCCCACACCCATCCGTGCAAGCATCTCAACTGCAGCGCCACCTATACCCCCGCAGCCGATCACAGAGACAGTGGAATCCTTGAGCTTTAACTGGTCTGCCCTTGAAAGTAAACCCATCTGCCGGCTGACCATCTCCCAGTAAGCCATACCCTCATATCTCTCAGGCATTCAAACCCTCTTTCACGTTCTTGCATAATAACTATGTGTGTGTTGATATAAATCATGTTGGGGTTTGAGAGGTGGCTGGTAGCTGAAGTCATGAGGGGGTCATCCTGTAGGACCACAGTTATATCTGCTTGCAGCATGAGCCTATCACTGGAGATCATGTGGGGAAGATTCTTCAGATCAGTGAAAAGCAGATGTCTGGGGGGGGTCCTCTGGAGCCATTCTGAAATAGAAAAACAGTTCGGTTCAGTGAAGGGGTTTGATTATCTCCAATTTAAAGAAACGTGATTTTTGTTTTTCAGAAGAATTCATCTTTTCTGTTTTAAGGATAAAAAAAGTTTTTTTGAATGCAAAAATGGGGGGTTAAAGTGCCGGGGGCGGGATTCGAACCCGCGGCCTCACGGTATCCCAGGAAAAAGTCAGAGCACTGCTTAATACCCTATGAGCCGTGCGCTCTAACCAGCTGAGCCACCCCGGCATGACTTATACAAGATCAGTTTTCATCAAATTTAAACTTTTCTGTCAGGGGTGCAATCATTATTATGAAATGCCACCATAATTATATATGAATTTTCTTTGAGGGGGGTTTAATGTGCCTGATGATCTTGATTTCTCAGAGGGGGCCTGTGGGATATGTCATGCAGTCCTCGCAGATATCTCTAGGACAGGCTTCATGGTTGAAACAGCAGAGTACCCTGAGGGTGTCAGGGCCTGGATAACTGACCCATCAGGGGATTCTGTGGGGGAGGGTTCGGATATAACCTGGGCCCCGGCGATACTCGAGGCCGAGATCAATGCAGGATTTCTGGATGACGAAGCTGCAGATAAAATCTCGCCCTTCCTGACAGGCAGGAGAGACCAGATACGGGTTTCAGAGATGTCTGGCTACGGGAGGGTTGTTAACACAGCCTCCATGATAATATCTGATATCTGGTCGGCTGGGGGTTCAGTTGAGGTCAGAAGGGACGGCCCTGGCATAGAGGTCATACTATACTCTGCAGAAGGTGATGAAATTGTATCTGCAGCATCAGGTTTCTGCCCGGTCTGTGCAGTAAACATCGCAGCTTCAAGGGTGCCATCAATCAGGAGGAGGATGGCATCCAGGAAATCCAGAAACACGGGAATGGAAAAGTATGAGAGGGGGGTGACCGGCAGGGTCGCCTGGAGGAGGAACAGGATCCATGTATCCCTCCTTGAGAATGGGGAGGTCATCGGCAGGAACTGGGGGTGCTGCATAGCCTATGCAACGGTGAGGGCGGAGATAGATGCTGGATTTGGAAGCAGCAAGTGGAACCGTATCTTTAAGAATTACTGTGACCTCTGTCCCCTGAAACATTTCTGGCTCGGGAAATCCATGGGTGCCCTTGGAAACAGGATACTTCAGAGGATGACCAGGGTCGGTGTGAGGGAACATGTAAGGATGGAAGATTATATAACTGTGGATATCCTATCTGGTGATAGGAGGGTTGGATGTGGTATAGGAACGCTCTGCTCATTCAGTGCAACCGTCAATGCACTCCTGAGATCCGATGCTTCCCTCATCCTGAAACCGGACCCTGCCGATGGGTTTCCGTACCCCTAAGCTGTTGAGGTGTTCGCTGTGGGTGAACATGTAATAGAGGCCCTGGGAAAAAGTCGTGTCACCGTGAGGAATGGAAGGGTGGTTGATGTATCCGAGCCACTTATCGATTACTGTCCCCTCTTTCATAAGTACCGGGGCATTGAAAAAATCACATCTGAGGCTATCCGTCAAAATATTGAGTTTCGCATTAAAGATTTTGGCATGTGTACAGGTAATCGTGAATTAAGAATGAGGGATTTTCTATCATTTGGCATTTCTGAGATAATCTCAACACTCATCGAGGAGGGTGAGGTGGACGCAGCAGTCATGGTATGTGATGGTGCAGGCACAGTCATAGTCACCGAACCCGAACTTGCACAGGGAATCGGGGGCAGGATATCAGGAGTGGTGGAAACATCACCCGAGGATGAGGTTATAGGATCCATAGGACCAGAAAAGGTCCTTGACCCCGAAAAAGCCACGATAGACCAGGTTAAGGGTGTTGAAAGGGCCTTTGAGATGGGCTATGATAGGGTTGCTGTCACCGTGGCTGACCCGGCAGAGGCAGAGAGGCTGAGGGAAATGGATGGAGGCGAAATCTACATATTCGCCGTTCACCTGACCGGGATAGACTACAGGGGCGCCGAGAAAGTGATTAACACAGCCGATGTTGTAACATCATGCGCATCAAAATACATAAGGAGAATAGCTGATAGAAGGGCGCTGCTGAAGGTAGGATCAGCCATACCGGTATATGCATGCACAAAGAATGGTAAAAGATTCATTGAACTCAGAATTAAAAGGATGGGTGGTATAAAGGATTCAGGGAAAGGTTCAGGCTCCCCGCAACCACTGGTATGAAACTAGAGATAATCTGCAAGGGCCTTTATTATGCAGCTCTGGGTTATCAGTCCAACCAGTCTACCATCCCTGACAACCGGTATCCTCTGATATCCGGTATCTGCCATTATACGGCTTATCCTGCTTATAGGAGTTTCCTCATCAATCACAACAAGGTCCTGGCTCATTATGTCCTTCACCCGAAGCTTCAGGGCCTCGCCACCGGCAAGCAGAATGTCCCTGTGGGTTATGAGCCCAACAAGTTTATCACCCTCCACAACAGGGACACCACCCACGTTCGCACGGACCATCTTGAGGTTGGCTGCTGCGACAAGGTCATCGGGGTGGGAAACAATAACATCACGGAGCATTATATCCCTTGCACGGAGCTTCCTGATCATGAAATTATTTTTATGGATATTCATATATTAAGATTGAGGGATCCAAAGTGACTCAGATGGAAGAAGCAAGAAAGGGCAATATAACCCCTGAGATGGAGGAGGTTGCCCGGAAAGAAAATCTGGACATTCAGATGCTTATTAGGGGTATTGCAAACGGTCGAATTGTGATACCCTCCAATATTAATCGGGAATCATCACCCTGCGGCATAGGGGAAAATCTTTCAACAAAGATCAATGCAAATATCGGTTCATCCTCAAAAATGGAGGACATTGAACTGGAGGTTGATAAGGCACTTGCAGCTGTCGAATACGGTGCAGATGCTGTCATGGACCTCAGCACAGGCCCCATGCTGAGGGATGTCAGGAAAGCGGTCCTGGAGGCTGTTGACGTTCCTGTGGGCACGGTACCCATCTACGAGGCCGGTGTCGAGGCCTTCATGTCAGATGGAGCTGTGGTGGACATGGATGAGGATGACATGTTCAGGGCCATAGAGAACCAGGCCCGGGATGGGGTTGACTTCATGACCGTGCACTCAGGAATCACCCTGGAAACCGTTGAAAGGGCTCAGAGATCAGGGAGGATAATGGGAATAGTTAGCCGGGGAGGAGCGTTCCTTGCAGCCTGGATAATGCAGAATCAGGAGGAGAATCCTCTCTACAGCAACTATGAGTACCTCCTTGAAGTGGCCTACGAGTATGATGTCACACTCAGCCTCGGGGATGGCCTCAGGCCGGGGTGCCTGGCAGACGCTTCTGATATACCCCAGATCAGTGAGCTCCTCACACTTGCAGAACTCGTTGAGAGGGCACGTGATGCAGATGTTCAGTGCATGGTTGAGGGGCCCGGTCACATGCCCCTTGACCAGATAGCCGCCAACATGAAGATACAGAAGGAGGTCTGCGACGGCGCACCCTTCTATGTCCTTGGACCCATAGTCACAGACATGGCACCGGGTTATGACCATATAAGCGCAGCCATAGGCGGGGCCGTCGCTGCAATGAACGGGGCGGACTTCCTCTGTTACGTCACACCGGCAGAGCACCTGGCGATACCGGGGGTTCAGGATGTTATTGAGGGTGTCATTGCATCAAGGATAGCTGCCCAGGCTGCAGACGCCGCCAGAAAATTACCGGGCGCATGGGAATCTGAACTTGAGATGGCTGATGCAAGAAGGTCCTTTGACTGGGATAAACAGTTCAAACTGGCCTTTGACTCAAAAAAACCATATGAATACAGGATGCAGTGCCCAATTGAGGATTCAGAGATGTGCTCAATGTGTGGCGAATACTGCGCCCTCAGGATACTGCGTGAAGACAGATGAATCACATCCTCGATCCTTAACATGCCGGTAAGGGTTAATAGAGATCAGAACCATAATTAAAGTGGTGGTCCTATGGGATTCGAGCATGTTGAAGGTACTGAAAGGGGCAGTGTAAGGCTATTTGCACTCAGCACATGTGGATGGTGCAAAAGGACACGGGAGCTGCTGGAGGAACTTGGGGTGGCCTACGATTATATATACGTCGACCTCCTTGAGGGTGAGGAACGTGAGAATGTAATTGAGGAGCTTAAGAGGTGGAACCCATCCCTCTCATTCCCCACACTTGTAATAAACGATGAGGAAGTGGTGGTGGGATTCGATCCACTCTCAATAAAATCATCCCTCAGGTAGGGATCATCATGAAGGATGAACTCCAGGAACTATACAGAGAGGTTAGGGAATCAGCAGAGAAATCAGGTTATAAGCTTAATCCTGACAGGGAATTCGTCATGGAACTGCTCAGGGGGATGCTGGTTAACAGGAAAAGATATGGCTATGACTCCTGCCCCTGCAGACTCGCATCAGGCAACCCCGAGGAGGACAGGGATATAGTGTGCCCCTGTGATTACAGGGATGATGATATTGAGGAATACGGGACATGCTACTGTGGACTCTATGTCAGGGATGAGGACGTTGAGTTCAGATCCATACCCGAGAGGCGGGGAAAGAGTAGAGGTCCTGGCAGGGCACCAGCCGGCCTTGACATACCTGTGCTGAGGTGTCGCATCTGTGGTTATCTCTGCGCAAGGAAGATCCCTCCGGAACCCTGCCCCATCTGTGGCGTGGCAGGAAAATTCCATGTTTTCATTGAATAGAGGAGTGCATTACCTTGCTGGAAGCCTTCACTGAAGTCAGAAAGGATATCAAATTTCTTTTCTCATCCGAGATAAGGCTCAGGGTTTTAATGGCCCTCATGGACGGTCCAATGGAACTCTCTAAGATGAGGTCCATCATAAAATCAAGTTCATCAACTATTCTCCATGCCATATACCAGCTCGAGGACAAGGGGCTGGTTTGCAGGGTCAACCGTAAGTATGAACTGTCATCAACCGGCAGGATAATATCTCTGAAGGTTCAGGGGATTATAAGGACAATCTCGGTGATCAGGGAACTCTCGGATTTTCTGCTTGACCATGACCTTGGATCCATACCCGAATCACTCCTCTACAGCATAGAATCCCTTGAGGGAGTATCACTCCTCGAGGCAAAACCCGAGAACCTCACAGAGCCATATGAGGTAGTTACAAAGAATGTCATGAACTCCGGGAGGGTCTGGATCCTTTCAGGCGTTCACCACCCCTTCTACGGGGACCTCCTGAAAGCGGGGATAAAGACCGAGATGATCCTCTCAGAGAATGTTGTGGATGCAATTGAACATGTTGAAGCTACGGAAAATGTTAAGATCAGCACCATCGATTCTGAACTGAGGTTCAGCCTCATAATAACGGAGACGGCAATGGCCCTTTCTCTGTTCATGTCTGATGGTCTCTATGATCCCGTGAGATTCCTCTTTTCAAGGGATGAAGAGGCCGTTGGATGGGCCTGGAAACTCTTCAAACACTTCAGGGACATGGCGGAAGCGCCAGCAGACAAGGATGACTGTGAATTGTAGGTACTGAAGAATGTTTTTAAGGTCGATGGGAGTTTAACGGTTCAGATTACTTAGGGGATGAAGGAATTGCTCTATATGGAACTTGCAGAGGTATACCACAGACTTGAATCAACCACAAAACGCCTTGAAAAGACCGAAATACTTGCGGAACTCCTGAGGAGTGTTGATAAGGAACTTCTGCCCGATGTAACAATACTGATGCTTGGCAGAGTGTTTCCAATCTGGAGTGAGGAGGAACTTGGGGTTGGCATAAAGCTGCTCATGAAGGCAATATCCCTGGTTGTGGGGGTTTCGATGGATGAAATCGAGGACGAAATAAGGGAACAGGGTGATATAGGTCTTGCAAGTGAAAAACTATTCTCCAGAAAAACTCAAACAACCTTTTTTTCACAACCCCTGACAGTGGAATTTGTTTACAGCAGACTGAAGGCCCTGGCATCAGCTTCTGGTGATAGGGCACAGTCAAAGAAGATAAACATACTTGTTGAGGTCCTGTCCCAGGCAAAGCCACTGGAGGCACGCTATATAACAAGGACGGTCCTTGAGGAACTGAGGGTTGGTGTTGCAGAGGGAATCATAAGGGACGCCATTGCCCGGGCCTTTGAGGTTGACCCGGCACTCGTTGAAAGGGCCCACATGCTCACAAATGACCTGGGAATGGTGGCCGCAGTTGCAAGGGAGGAGGGCGAGCCTGGACTTGGAAGACTCAACCTTGAACCGGGAAGACCCGTGAAACCAATGCTGGCACAGCTTGCCAGCAGCATAGAATCGGCCATAACGGAGCTTGGAAGGGCCTTCTGTGAAACCAAATATGATGGTATACGTGTTCAGATACACAGATGCGGGGATGAGGTATCCATCTTCACCAGGAGGCTTGAGAACATCACCGCGGCGGTCCCCGAGATACTTGAGGGTGTTGAGGAGGCCCTTCCAGCCGATGACTACATAGTTGAGGGCGAAATAATAGTCACCATGGATGGGAGGCCAGCCTCCTTCCAGTACATACTCCAGCGCGTCAGAAGAAAATATGATGTGGATAGGCTTACAAGGGAGGTTCCCCTCTCACTGTTCCTCTTTGATGTCCTCTACCACAGAGGACCCCTCATCGATGAGCCCCTCTGGCACAGGAGGGAGGTCCTTGAGTCAATACTCTCAGAAATACCTGGAAGGGTTGAGGCGAGTCGCATGGTTGATGTGGGCCCGGATAACCTGGATGATGCTTTATGGCTCTTCAAGGAGTCAATAAGAGAGGGACATGAGGGTATAATGATAAAGGATACGGAAGCGCCGTATATACCCGGTATAAGGGGTAAAAAGATGCTTAAGTTTAAGGCAGAACCCGAGACCCTGGACCTCATTGTGGTCGGTGGCACCTATGGCAGGGGTAAAAGGGCACATCTGGTGGGATCCTATCTCCTTGCTGTAAGGGATGAGAAGAGTGGGGAACTCAAGACAATAGCACATGTGGCCACGGGACTTGATGACCAGACACTTCAAGACCTTTCTGAAAGAATGGAGAATCTAAAAGTTGAAAGAAGGGGTAGAAAAATCAGGGTAAAGCCTGAAATAATACTGGAAGTCGCTTACAGTGAAATAGTCAGGAGCCCAGAATATGAAAGCGGGTATTCCCTAAGGTTCCCTGTTGTTAAACGTATAAGAGATGATTTGAGCCCCGATGATATTGATACCCTTGGTCGCGTGATATCACTCTTTAAGCAGGGTTTCTCATGAATCATTATATAGGACCTTGATAAAATTTTTTAGAGGGCCTTAAATCCTAAATGGGGATCTCATGAATCATTATGCAGGACCTTGATAGCGCCGCTGTTAATATCTACAATCAGACCATGAACAGGTATTTCAGGGATGAATTCAGCATTTTTTATTTTTTTAACGCCTTCAATCACATTTTTCTCTTCATCATCGATTGCCCCAATCCACTCCTCCAGGTTAAGTTTTTCTATAACGTCTTCACTTATCCCCATTGTTTTCATTGATTCCCTGATTTTATCAAAGTTGACGTTTGCCATTCCACAGTCGGTATGACCGACCACCATCACTTCCTCTGCACCCAGAGAATAAATTGCGACGACAAGGGACCTCAAAGCGTCTTCTGTTATACGGTTACCCGCATTTTTTATAATCTTTGCATCTCCTCTTTCAAGCCCCATGGCGGATTCCAGAAATCCTGCTAACCTTGTGTCCATGCATGTTACGATTGCGAGTTTCTTTTTTGGTTTGTGACTTAGTTTTTCAGCGTGGAAATTCTTTACAAATTCCTGGTTCTTAATCAGCACGTCATCCAGTATCATGGCATCACCTTAAAAAGAGAATAAAGTGGGATCTAGGGATGTGTTAGTGGAGGTTCCTGACCGGTTTCAAAGCCCGTTTTGTATCCAAAGGTTTCCTGAACTCTGCAGTTGATTTCATGCCATATCTTTGCGAGGGGTATCTCTGCTGGGCATAATTCCTCGCACTGACCACAGTTGGTGCATGAGTCAACCATATGTAGCATTCTTTCGAGATGGAAGAGAGGTGATGGTGGAATTTTACCTTTCTCGATCCATTCAGGCGTTTTTGTCTCAAGTGAGCACTCTTCACAGTAACATATTGGGCATGCTTCCCTGCAGCTGTAACACTTGATACACTTGTTGAGTTCGTCCATATATCTATCGAGATTCATGAGAATCTCGGCACCGGTTTCCTCATTGAAATCATTTTTCTGCCATTTCTTTGCAAGGTTTACCATGGCCTGATCTATTTTTTCACGTATCTCAATGCCCTTGGGTATGGGATCCTCTATTTCGATGACACCCGCAGATACGGCTTTTTCAAGTAAATCTGCACCTTTCTCGGATGTAACCTCAACGAAGGTTGCCTTACCTGCCAGTGGACCTATAACTCCCCAGTTACCAAGTGCAAGATCCGCCATTCTTGGAATATTCTTTTCGCATCTCCTGCAGTTTGTTCTCCTACCGTAACCCATCTCTTCAACTTCATCGACGCTTATCCCTTTTTCAGCGTCTGAAGTTTCAATTATGAGTTTTCCTTTGGCTATTTCTTCCTTGACAACATCATCAGGGTCCATTTCATATACTTCTTCTATCATGGCGCGTGTTTTAACAGGTGGGAGTGTTCCACCGCAGTTTACACCGACCATTATAACATTGTCAAGGTCTATCTTGCCCCTCTTTGCAACCTCGACTATTGTCATTGCATCGCAGGGTTTCGTTGTAACGGCTATTTTGATGTCCTTTGCCCCGTTCAGGTAGCGAGTTATAACCTTTGCTATGTTCAGTGTACCGCAGTGAAGTGAACCTGCAGATTCTATAACCTTTTCAGGCTCCGTTATAAGGGTTGGGACGGCATCATAAAGATCCGAACCCTTCTTAACTGCAAGTACAGCATCCACCATTCCTTCTTCCAGAAGGAATTTAAGAAGGGAAGTTACAGCACCCCCATATTCTCCTTTCTCTGCAATTTCTTCATTTTTTGAGAAAGCATAGTACATGTCGTTAACTTCAACCATTTACAGCCCCCCTATTTTGATATGCTTGCCGCGGAGACCTTTAGTTCAGGCATCTTGGCTTCAGGGTCAAGTTCATCTGCACTTGTTAACATGTTAGCTGCGCACTCAGCGAAGTGGAATGGAATAAATAGAACTCCCTTCATAATCTCTGGGGTTACTCTGGCTGTTATTTCAATCTCTCCGCGTCTGGTTTTTACTTTGACCATATCTCCATTTTTGATTCCAAGTTCAAGGGCATCTTCATCATTTATCTCAACGAATCCAGTTGGAACTTCCCTATCAAGGGTCTCTGATCTTCGTGTCATGGTACCTGTGTGGTAGTGGAAAATTATTCGACCTGTTGTCAGTATGAACGGATATTCAGAATCTGGTGTCTCTGCAGGTTCTCTGTATTCTACCGGGAAGAATATACCAAGACCATCTGGTGTTGCAAACTGTTCTGTGTGTAATATGGGAGTTCCAGGATGGGTTTCATCGGGGCATGGCCAGTGAAGGCCTTCGGGTTTTACCAGTCTCTCAGGGTTCATTCCAGCATACTGTGGTGTCACTTCCCGTATCTCTTCAAATATATCCTCTGCTGAGCTGAATTTAAAACCATCAGCACCCATCTTATTCGCTATTTCACATATTATCTGCCAGTCATCCTTTGCTTCTCCAGGAGCATCAGCAGCTTTTCTTATATACTGAACACGCCTTTCTGTACTTGTATATGTGCCGTTTTTCTCAGACCATGCACTTGCAGGGAGAACAACGTCTGCCAGTTCAGCTGTTTCTGTGAGGAATATGTCCTGAACAACAAGGAACTCAAGATTTTCAAGGGATTCTTTAACGTGCTGAATGTCGGGGTCTGATACCATCGGGTTTTCACCCATGATGTACATGGCCTTAAGTTTACCCTCTGCTGCAGCGTTCATCATTTCAACAACTGTCAGCCCAGGGGTGCACTTCAGATCACTGCAGCCCCATGCACAAGACATCTTTTCGGTCGCATCCTCTTCAATGACCTTCTGATATCCTGGATAGAATGCAGGAAGGGCACCCATGTCACAGGCTCCCTGAACGTTATTCTGACCCCTCAGTGGATTAACTCCAGCACCTCTTTTACCGACGTTACCTGTTAGCATTGCAAGATTTGCAGTTGACACAACATTATCTGTTCCTGTAATATGCTGGGTTATACCCATGGCAAAGAGTATTGCAGCACTATCTGCCTTTGCATATTCTATTGCTGCTTCTCTGATTTTATCGGCGGGTGTCAGGGTGATCTTTTCAGCTTCTTCTGGTTTATAGTTTTTAACAGTTTCTTTAAGTTTTTCAAAGTCCTTTGTTCTTTTCTCTATGAACTCCCTGTCTTCCAGGCCCTCCTCTATTATAACGTTCATCATAGCATTCATGAGAGGAACATCGGTTCCTGGCTTGAATGGGAGATATATATCTGCCATTTTTGCAGTTGGGCTAACCCTTGGATCGGCGACTATTAGCTTGGCACCGTTGGCCTTAGCACGGAGGACTCTTCTCCATATAAGGGGGTGCTGTTCAGCTGTGTTTGATCCGATTATGAATATACATGAGGATTCCTCGATGTCTGAAATAGAGTTTGTCATTGCACCTGAACCAAAGGTCTTGGCAAGCCCGGCGACGGATGGACCATGACATAACCTTGCGCAGTGGTCGACGTTCTGTGTCCCTATGACAGCCCTTGCAAATTTCTGGAGAAGATAGTTTTCTTCGTTTGTACATCTTGCAGATGCAAGAAATGCAAGTGAGTCAGGATCTTCGCCTCTGTATTCTTCTAATTTGGATGCTATCAGGCTTGTGGCTTCGTCCCAGGAAGCCTCTCTGAATTCACCATTTTCTTTTATAAGGGGTTTCGTCAGGCGATCATCTCTTCCTACGAACTGGTAGGAAAAATTTCCCTTTGGACAGAGTTTTCCTTCGTTCAGAGGATGTCTCTTCCAGGGTTCCACACCTTCAACCTTTCCATCGATGGTAACCACGTTCAATCCACAACCACAACCACAGTAAGGACATACTGTAGGAATATATTCAAGCTTCATATTACTCACTCCCTAAAAAATAAATTAAGATTTTAAATCACTCTTTAAGATAGGTGTACCAGTACAGACATGCAACGAAGATAGCACCACCGACTATGTTACCAAGGGTAACTGGAATCAGGTTATTCATAAAGAACTGGCTCCAGGTAACTCCTCCAAGGAATATGCCGACTGGTATGAAGAACATGTTTGCCACACTGTGTTCGAATCCGATAGCCACGAATGCGAATATAGGGAACCATATTCCCCATATTTTACCAATGATATCATCTGAGGCAATTGCAAGGTATACTGCTAGACAGACAAGCCAGTTACAACCGACAGCTCTCCAGAAAGCTTGCGCCCATGTAAGAGACTTTGTAACCTTACCTGCTGCAATAAAGGAAGCACCTCCAAGTGCTTTGGTTTTTGCAACTGTTAATGCGCCAGCCTGCCATGGGTCTGCAGTGAGTATACCTGTTGCAACAGCAAGGAAATATGCAACAAATACTGCACCAACGAGGTTGAATACCCAGCTTGTGACCCAGTTCCTTATTAAGCCCATTATAGAGGCCCTTTTATCCAGAATTCCCAATGGCATGTACATACAGTTTCCGGTAAAGAGCTCAGAACCTGCTATTACAACAAGCATGAGCCCGACTGGGAAAACTGCACCAAAAACTAATTTCACAAGGCCTGCAGGATAACCTGCCTTGGCCATTCCCCCAGTAACAACTTCAGCAAGCAAGCCTCCAAAGGCTATGTAAGCACCAGCAAGGAAGCTAAGAACTATAACTTTCCCTAAAGGCGCTTTTTCTTTTAATTCAGCTATTGCAGAACAGGCTTTTGCCGTATCTGCAGGCGATTTAAAAGATGATCCCATTTTTGCACCTCCTTTTTTTACATTCAACATTTTAAATCATGATATTTAATTAATCTTTCCAAAATCATTCAATCGAAAAATTCATATTATAAAATCTACAAATACACTCAGCTTCTTTAGTTTAATCAATGAGTTGGCTCAATTAGGAGTGCTGAGATGGAAATTATAGATAACTAAAGAGAAAATTATTTCTAATAAAAAAAACAATAATTATTCCAATTAAAATCAAATGGGGAGGTTTCCATGTCAAGAAAGGAAAGGGTTGAGGAGCAGATTCGTGGTAAGAAGACTGAGGATATTAGGGATGAGGTTGAGGAGCAGATTCGTGGTAAGAAGACTGAGGATATTAAAAAAAAGATCGATGAGCAGATAAAAGGAGAGGAAGATTAGGTAACATCATTTAATCTATTTCATTCTATTTTTTCCGGATTCTCCGCCTTGTCGCGTAAACACAAATTAGTAATATTTAAATAGACATATGTATTAAAAAAGTTCATGGCTTACCTGGATGATAGAAGTCTCCTCCTAATATCCCTTTTTCTTGGACTTTCAGGCTTCATTGGAATGATAATATCAGCAGATACAGTTACTCCGCCTGAGGTTAGTGTATCCAGCATAAATCATGGAATGGTGGACAGGAAGGTGACTGTAGAGGGTACAGTTGAGGATTTTCGTGAATCAGAACATTCAGGGACTCTTTTTTTAGTTATAAACGATGGCAGCGGTGTTATAACGGCTGTTATATTTGAATCGACATCGGCTGAAATAAAAAAGAATGGCCTGGACCCTCATCTACTTCGGGGCATGAAAGTGCGAGTTACTGGGAAAGTAAATGAGTACAAGGGATCACTGGAGATTATTGTCGAAGAGCCCTCCAATTTAAGGACACTCGCCTGCTAAACTTCAGGGTCAAAGGTTCTTTTTTCTGATTCACTCAAGCTCGGGTATTTCTGGATTATATATCATTGGCCCCTGGATTTGAATCTAGAGTAATAACCCCTAGAGATATATTTAAGAGCCTCGTTAACAGAGTTATAGTAACTGAGAGTGTTGGTGGATTAACATGCGGATTAACAGAGTAAAGCTCAATTTTATATTGATATTGTTACCTCCGCTCCTTGCTTGCCTTATCGCTTTAACACCCACCTTCCGGTACACTGTTCCGCTGACATGGGATATCTATTATCATATACATAATGCCACCCTTTATATGGGGCGGGGCATCGTGTTCTGGGATCCTCTAACCTCCGCCCCCCATGGGAGACCCATATATTATCCACCCCTCTTTCACATAATGATGCTTTTTCTCAGTAAAATAACCGGCCTGGGGTTTTTCACAGTCTCCAGATTCATGCAGCCAGTGTTTGCATTTCTCATTGTTCTGTCATTTTCATATGTCTCAGGAAAACTCTACGGACCTCTGGGAGGATTCTTAACGGGAATTTTCCTATTTTCAAGTCTATTCTTCATGAGGATGATTTTCCCGATCCCTGAGTCACTTGCGATGATATCCATCCCCCTCTTTGTTTATGGATACTACAGGTCCATGGAAGGTTGCTCAAGGCTTTATCCGGTTTTAACCGGCTTGCTCCTGGGGTTAATGTTAATGACCCATATCCTTTCTGCCTCCATAATTTTAGCAGTGGTTACTCTCTCAACCATTGTCCTTTACATTGGAAAATATGATATCAGACCATGGAATCTACTAATAATCCTCGGGTCCGGTCTTTTACTTGCATCGGTCTGGTATGCACCCCTTATAGTTAAATATGGTTTTGTATTCAGGTCACCGCCGACCAGTTCCCTGCCTTTAAAGGGATACATCACCCATCTGGGGGTTCTGCTCACCATCCTTTCACTGGCAGGAATTGTTCATGCGGCTGGGCGGAGGGAGAAAAAAGATGTTATAATGGCTGTCTGGACTGTATTCGTCCTGGCACTTACAGCTGCCTACCTTCTGGGTTTGAAGGTCCTCTCGGACAGGATACTGTACTTCGCCCTCTTCCCGATGGCAACACTGAGTGCAGATCTTTTCAATTCAATACGAATAAATAATGGCAAATGGTCCTTTTACGCCATTATTTTGCTTATATCCCTTTACTGCATCTATGATGGTTACTCCCTTGCAAGCTCCATAAAACTCGAGGTTTCAGATTCTGAACTCGATATTGCAGAGTGGTTCAGGTATAACGGAGACCATGCAACTGTTGTTGTGTCTGACTACCACATCCAACCCGCCATAGTTGCGATTTCAGGGCAACCGGTATCGGCGGGCGGCTATGCGCCAGGAACCATCCGTTCAATCAACGTGGAAAAATATATCAGCAGCTTTAACTATACGAAGCATGATATAATGAGGGATCGTGTGGGATACATAATCCTGGATAATGAGGAGAGGACTCCCCCCTACTCCAGACTTGTTTACAGGAACCGGGACTTTTCTGTTTACAGAGTGAATGTCTGACTTTATCATAAATAGGTAAATGTGATTAAAAATTCATACGGAGTGAATGTCTGACTTTATTCATACTGGTGATTAACAATTCAAATATCCAGTGAATGGGGCTGTTAAAAGATGAAGAAACTATTTGGCACATTCGGAGTTAGAAGACTTGCAAATGAGGTTTTAACACCTGAATTCGCATCAAAGCTTGCGGCAGCATACGGTTCAACTGTAGAAGGTAAAATAGCTGTTGGAGGAGATACAAGGACATCCACTGTAATGATAAAGAATGCTGTCATATCCGGCCTTCTTTCAAGCGGATGTGATGTTGTTGACCTGGGAATACTCCCAACGCCAGCCGTTCAGTATGCGGTCAGAAAATATTATGATGGAGGGGTTATCGTAACGGCGTCCCACAACCCCCCACAGTACAACGGTATAAAATTCGTTGACTCAGACGGCATAGGCATCCCTGATGACCTGGAGGAGGAAATAGAAAGGATATTCTTCAGCGAAGATTTCAGGAGGGCCTCCTGGGATAAAATCGGGAACCTCACATCAAACTCCTCCATAATCAGGGAGTACCAGGACGGTGTCATAGCGAGGGTCGATGCAGAGGCCATCCGCAGAAGGAAATTCAGGGTGGTGGTTGACTGTGGCTGTGGAGCAGCATCCTACACCATGCCCTACATCCTCAGGAGACTCGGATGTCAGGTGATAGCACTTAACTCTCAGCCTGATGGTTTCTTCCCGGGGCGTGACCCTGAACCTGTCCCTGAGAACCTCTCGGAGCTGATGGAGACTGTGAGGTCAACCGGGGCTGATCTGGGCATAGCCCACGATGGTGACGCAGACAGGACAATATGTATCGATGAGAGGGGAGAATTTGTCCTCGGCGATAAGACCTTCGCCCTTGTTGAGAAGAGGATGCTCCAGGAGAAGGGTGGAGGCATAATAGTCACCACCGTCGCAACATCCTCAGCAATATACGATATAGCATCAGAGAACAACGGAGAGGTAATAACAACAGCTGTAGGGGACCTCCTGGTGGCAAGAAAACTTAAAGAGACAGGCGGACTATTTGGAGGCGAGGAAAACGGTGGATTAATATTCCCCGACTTTGTATACGGGAGGGACGCAGCCCTCACAGCCGCCACGATACTCGAGATAATGGCCCATGAGGACAGGCCACTATCAGAGCTTGTATCGGAACTACCCGCATATTACTCCAGTAAGAGGAAAATAGAATGTCCCGATGAAATTAAAGGGGATGTGATGGACCTGGTAAGTAAGATGCTGGCAGATGAGGAGGGTGTAAGGGACATAGATACTACAGACGGTGTTAAAATATTCAGTGAAGCCGGATGGGTCATAATAAGACCCTCAGGGACCGAGCCAATATTCAGATGCTTCGCAGAGTCAGAGACACAGGAGCAGGCGGATGAAATGGCCCGCTGGGGCATATCCCTGGTCGAGAGGGCCATGGAAAAACTAAAATAGCTGTTTAGAGGTTCTCAAGGCACTCCTCACGGAGTATCCCGGCATCCTCATTTTTCGGGTTTATCATCAGGGCCCTGTTGAAGGCCTCAAGGGCATCATCGAATCTTTCAAGCTCAAGGAGGGCAACCCCCATGTTGGTCCAGTAGACATCGTTCTCTGGTTCCATTTCAATGGCTCTCCTGTAGCATTCAAGGGCCTCATCGAATCTTTCAAGCTCAAGGAGGGCGTTACCCTTACGGTTCCAGACATTGGGGTCCTGTTCATCCTCAAGGGCAAGCTCAAGGGCACTGTTGTATGATTCTATGGCTTCTTCCATCCGCCCGAGGTCAGATAGCAGGTTTCCCCTGGCTGTCCAGACCTCGGCGTTCCGGGGGTCAATTTCAAGGGACTGCTCATAGGATTCAAGGGCCTCCAGGGGGTTTCCTGCAACCTCAAGCATCACACCCCTCCAGTAGAGGAGGTCCGGGTCGTGTTTTATTTTCAGAGCCCTTTTACTAGCCTCAAGGGCCTCATCCACCCTCCCGGCGTTCAGAAGGGTTATGGCCATGTTATTCCATATGTAGGGGTTCTCAGGTTCTATCATTATGGCCCTCCTGTAGCATTCAAGGGCCTCATCGAATCTCCCAAGCCTTGTGAGGTTGTCACCGAGTCTGTTGAGTATGTAGACGTCGTTGGGGTCTATCCTGAGGGCTGCGGTGTAACATAGCTCTGATTTACTGAATTTACCTGAATCAAAGAGTATGTCCGCCCTTCTTGTTATCATGGCCTTCTCATCGATTCTTTTACCTTCCCATTCATCCACAGGGAGTTTTCTGAACCTTATCACCTGGAACTCGGTATCATCCGTGAGTTCACCCTGGTACATCCTCTGGAATTCCTCTTCGAGCTGTCTGGCGTCCCTGAAACCATCCTCCCTGGCCAGCTCATCGTTCTCTCTGAGTTCCCTGAAACTCACGGTTTCAACGTCTGTCACCACCGCTTCGAAGACCTTTTCACGGTCCTTTGAGACGAGGTTCCAGTAGCAGTGGAGCCGGTCGCCGACCCTGAGGGGTCTCTTCCACTTGCGCCTTATAGTCATGGTCCTTTTGCCTGTTACAAGGTCAATGTCCCTGCTGCTGAATGAGAGTATGGGCAACGGGTCTCCACCTCCTGGATTCTCTTAGAGGGTTATCATCTAGATCTCTTCTTCCCCGAATTCCTCTGTACGTATTTTAACCATTCTGAACCTGTCTCTGACCCTCATTGCAATCTCCCTGAGTCTCCGGGGTGATGGAGGCTCTGTTTCTCTGAGTGACTCATCAAGGACGGCCCTGTTCCTGAACTGCTGCAGGACATAGACATCACACTCGATTGAATCTGCAATCATCTCTACGTCCTCTTCCCCCATTAGACCCGGCACGAAGGTTGTGCGGCACTCCACTGTGACACCCGAATCCCTGAGGATCTCAAGGCTCCTCATCACACCCCCGGCACCGGCACCGGCAAGTTCAGGGTACCTGTGGAGGGGGGCCTTCACATCAATTGCAACATAGTCAAGGTGGGGTAGTAGCCTTTCAAGGGCTTCAGGATATGAGCCATTGGTATCCAGTTTCGTTGCAAGTCCCAGGGAACGTGCATGTTCAAGGACAGTTTCGAGGGCATTGACCTGGAGGAGGGGTTCACCCCCACTCACCACCAGGGCTTCAACGAATTCTGAGTACCTCTCCACATCATCAAGGACAGTTTCGAGGTCAACTTCATCACCCCCATCTATGAGTTCAGGGTTGTGGCAGTAGGGGCACCTGAAGTTGCAGCCGGCAGTGAATATAACGAGTGAGGTTTTTCCGGGATAGTCGAGGGTTGAAACTGCCATTGAACCAATCTTCATTGGAATCACTGAACCAGTTCACCCAGGACCTCAAGGAACTTTCTATCCTCTTCAAGGGTGCCGACACTGACACGTATCCAGTATTCATCAAGTCCTGCGAAGGAAGTGCAGTCCCTCACGATTATACCCTTCCTTAAGAGTTCTTCTGAGAGTTCAGCAGCGGTCCTACCTGTCCCCCTCACGTCAATCAGTATGTAGTTTGCATATGATCTGAAAACCCTCAGTTCCGGCAATTTCTTCAACCCGGAGTAGAGGTACTCCCTGCTTTTTATTGAGTACTCGGTGGATTTTTTTATGTAATCCCTGTCCCTGATGGTTGCAAGGGCAGCTGCATGGGATAGCCTCGTGAGGCTGAAAACCGGCTTTACACGGTGCATGTACTCTATTATCCGGGGGTCCCCGAGACCATAACCTATCCTCATACCTGCAAGTCCCATCACCTTTGAGAATGTCCTCAGTATAAAGAGGTTTTCATGGTCAGGGAGGAGGTCAGTGTTGTCCACACCTGCGAATTCGGTGTAGGCCTCATCAACAACCACCAGGGCATCTGTTGACTCCAGAACAGCCCGGATGTCCTTCTTATCTATGAGGCCCCCTGTGGGATTGTTGGGTGTGCAGAGAAAGACGAGGCGGGTTGATTCATCAACAGCATCCAGGACCGATTCAAGGTCGAGGCGGTTCTCATTGACGTCCCACCGTGCATGGACAGCCCTTGCATCATGGGCCTGGAGCGTGTACTCATAGTACATGTAGGATGGCATGGGCACGACGAAGGACTCCCCCGGTTCAAGGAAGGTCCTCCCCAGGACATCGATTATCTCATCGGCACCATCACCACCCACTATAACCTGATCCATCCCAACCCCTGCGTAGTCTGCTATGGCTTCCCTGAGGTCGGTCAGGGCTGACTCGGGGTATCTGTGAACCGATTCAAGTTCACGCTCCATGGCCTCCACCGCGGCGGGTGATGGGCCCAGGGGGTTCTCATTGGATCCAAGTTTAATTATCTCATCCTCTTTCAGACCATAGGCATCTGCAATTTCCTTTATGGATCTTCCAGGTACATAGGGTTCAATATCATTGATCTTATTCCGAATCTTTACCATAGAACCACTCTTAAGTTTCATACAATCTCGGTTAACTCAGGTCATTGGAGAGTTATTCACGTGCCAGCAGAGCATACCTCCGGGCATTATCCCTTATTGACTCTATCTCCTCATCACTGAGTTCTCTCACAGCCCTTGCAGGAGTCCCGATTATCAGGCTTCCAGGGGGAAATTCCTTACCTGAGGTTACCACCGCCCCGGCCCCGACGATGGAGTTCTCCCCTATAACTGCACCGTTGAGGATGGTGGAGTTCATACCTATGAGGACATTATCTGCCACAATGCACCCATGGAGGACCGCGGCGTGCCCCACAGATACGCAGTCACCAACCCTGACAGGGTATCCGCGACTTGTATGGACGACGCAGTTGTCCTGGATGTTTGAGCAGCGCCCTATCTCGATGGGTTCAAGGTCGCCCCGCAGGACGGCATTGTACCATACAGAGGAACCATCACCTATCCTCACATCCCCCACTATCCTGGCACCCTCAAGGACTCTGAAGCCCATCCTATCACCTGTACTCAATTGTAGTGTGTTCCTGCCTGAGTATCACCAGTCTGTCTGAGGGCACATCCCTCGATATCACACAGCCGGCACCTATGCAGGAATCCTTCCCCACCTTGACACCGGGGTTGAAACTTGAGTTTATACCTGTCTTGACACCATCACCGAACACAGCCCCCAGTTTCCTCCGGCCGGTTTCCACGACATCATCCTTTACCACCATCCTGACGGGGCCATCATCAAATCGCAGATTGGCTATGTTGGTACCTGCAGCTATGTTACAGTTCATCCCTATAACGGAATCCCCCACATAGCTGAGGTGGTTGATGTTTGTACCGTCCATTATGATTGAATTCTTGACTTCGACGGCGTTCCCTATACTTACACCGTCCCCTATACAGGTATGGGCCCTGAGGTAGGAGTTGGGGCCTATATCGCAGTTTCTGCCTATGTAGACCGGTCCCTGGATGTAGGTGCCTGACCTTATAATGGTGCCCTCGCCAATGGCAACCGGTCCATGTATGGTCACACCATCCTCCACATCACCCTCCACGGAATCCTCAAGGTCCTTCATGAGCCTTTCACTTGCCTCAAGGAGTTCCCATGGCCTGCCAACATCTATCCAGTCCCTGTCTGATATTATGGCCCTCACAGGGAGGTCATCCCTCACCTGCATCATTATGGTGTCTGTTATCTCGTATTCTCCCCTGCTGGATAGGGGGGTTCTCTCTATATAATCAAAGACGGCCGGGCTGAACACGTATATGCCTGTGTTTATGAGGTTCCCTGCCCCTGCATCGGGGCCTGGTTTCTCTATGATCTCCCTTACACGGTCCCCCTCAACCTTAACGACCCCGAAGGAGGTGGGGTCCGGGACCTCCCTGAGGACCATCAGTGTTTCGGGTTTCCTCTCATGGTATGACCCAATCAGGTCGCCCATGAGCCCCGGATCCGTGATGATGTCCCCGTTAAGTACAATGAATTCATCGTCTATGAGCTCTGAGGCCTGACCTATGGCATGAGCCGTTCCAAGGCGTTCCTCCTGCCTTACGTAGGTTATATTGACTCCTGATCCGGATCCGTCGCCGAAGTGGGACCTGACGGCCTCCTCATGATAGCCTGTTATCATCACGATATCATGGACACCGTTGTCCCTGAGGGCATCCACACTGTACTTCAGTATGGGTTTACCTGCAACTGGCAGCATTGTCTTGGGCCTTGTAAGGGTGAGGGGTCGCATCCTGGTCCCCTCACCTGCTGTTAGAATAACTGCCTGCATTCCATCACCCTATCACATTTTCAAGGTAATCACGGGTCCTTTCATGTATATACCTGGCCTTCTCCTCTGTCTTTCCCTCCAGGGTGATCCTGATGTAGGGCTCTGTCCCTGATGGCCTCACAAGAACCCAGCTCCCATCATCCAGGGATATCCTGACGCCGTCGATGGTGTTAATGTCTGATGTCTCGCTGAACTTGCCACTGAGCTCAGCAGCCACCCTCTCCATTATGATATCCTTCTTCTCGTCGGGGCACGGGACCTTGTCCCTTATGTTGGGGTAGGATGGCACCTCCTCAAGCAGCTCTGAGAGGGGCCCCCTTGCTGATACAAGTTCCGCCACCCTGAGGGCTGAGAGTATCCCGTCGGGGCACATGCAGAAATCAGGGTGCAGCCAGGTACCTGAGGGCTCACCTCCGAACCTGGCCCCCTCCTCTGCAATGGTGTTGGCCACATGCACATCACCCACACGGGTCCTTATGACCTCGCCCCGGTCCCCCAGGCATTCATCAACACAGAGGGACGCATCAACGGTTGTTATTATCTTACCTCCAATCTCCCTTGCCATGAGGGCCAGGAGCTTATCGAAGCTTGCGAATCGTCCCTGGTCGTCGATTGCAACCATCCGGTCTGCGTCACCATCGTGGGCTATGCCCAGATCAGCCCCGGTTGACCTCACAGTCTCCATCAGCTCCGAGAGGTTCTCAGGGACCGGTTCAGGGTCACGCCCCGGGAAGAAACCATCAGGCTGAGAGTTAAGGGTTATGACCCTGCAGCCGGCCTTCCTGAATATGAGGGGAGACAGGTGGGATGCTGCGCCGCACCCGGAGTCAATGACGACCTTGAGGGGTTTTTTAATCTCCACGGTTTCGAGTACCGCCCTGACATAGTCATCCCTCATATCAACTGTGGTCATGGACCCCAGTTCATCCCAGGCCTTCCTTTTGAAGTCTCTGCTGTGTATTATGGCCTCTATGACCCTCTCCTGTGATGGTCTGTAGGCCATCCCGTCAGGGTTCCAGAGCTTTATCCCGTTGTAGGGGGCGGGGTTATGGGATGCGGTTATCATCACACCAGCAGCTGCACCCAGACGGGATGCTGCGTAACCCACAAGGGGTGTGGGGACCATTCCAAGGCGTGTAACATCACAGCCACATTCTACTATCCCGGCGATCAGGGCATTCTCCAGAAGCTGGCTGGATGTCCTTGTATCGTAGCCCACAACAACCTCCCCATCACCACCGAGGTGGGTTGCCAGGGCCCTTCCGGTGTCAGCTGCAAGTTCCAGTGTGACCTTCTCTCCGAAGCGGCCCCTTATACCTGATGTACCGAAGAGTCGCGGTTTTTTCTCCTTCATCTTAAGCCCCGAATTTTTCCTTTTTGTTCATGAGGTCAAGGAGTATGTCCATGACATCGGATCCCCTTATCCGGCAGAGACCACCAGCCGCGGCAGCCCTCTCACTGAAGGATGTGACATCATCAACACGGACCTCCGGCCCGGTTATGGCGATGGGCACAGGGTCACCTGTGTGGTCCATGACAGATACAGGTGTTGAGTGGTCCGCCGTTAGTATGAAGTAGATATCATCCCCCATCAGGTCCCCGAGGATGGAGTCGACCCTCTCAATGAAACGGACCTTCCCCTCGAGGTCGCCGTCGTGTCCAGCCTCATCAGCACCATCGATGTTTATGAGGAGGAACTCGTAATCAGCGGCAATTGCACTGTATATGGCGTTCTTTATGCTCTCAAGGTCTGTGTCTATTCCCCCGGTGGCCCCCTCAACGTCTATCACATCCATGCCTGTGAGGTGCCCTATGCCCTTTATTAGTCCTGTTTCGGCTATGCACGCCGCCTTCAGACCGTAGCGTTCCTGGAATTTCTCAACACGTGGAACGGCACCCGCCCCCCGTGGGAGTATTATGTTTGCAGGGGCCTCACCCCTTTCGATCCTCCCGGTGTTGACCGGGTGGTCCCTCAGGATTTCATAGGATTCCTTAACGATCCTGTTGAGAACCTCAGCTGTCTTCAGGGATTCAGGGGATCCATCAAGTGCCTTTATCTTCTTCGGAGGTTTTCCCTCCACCTTGGGGTCTGCATCTGAGACCTTATCCCCGAGTCCGGGTCCCCTCAGTACAAGGACTGCCCTGTGACCTGTTGATTCCCTGAATATTATTTCAACATCCTCAAAGCCCTCAATGGTCATTGAATTTATCGTCCGGGCTATACTTGAGGTCCCTGACCTTATACGTCCGGCCCTCCTGTCTGTTATTATCATATCCTCGTCTGCAGTCGCGAAGTTGCACCTGAATGCGATGTCCCCTGGTTTCACGTCAAGACCAACACCAGCGGCCTCAAAGGGTCCCCTTCCGGTGTAAACCCTGTATGGATCATATCCGAGGATTGAAAGGTGCGATGTGTCGCTCCCTGCCCTCACACCGGGTTTTATGGGGTCCATTATACCGTTAATACCTGACTCTGCTATCCTGTCCATATTGGGGGTGCTGGCGGCCTCGAGAGGTGTTCTGCCTGAGAGTTTCTCAAGCGGGCGGTCAGCCATCCCGTCTATTATCATTATTACCCCTTTCATGATTAACCCACCTTCCTAGATTTATGATCTCTATCCTAAAATAATTCCTATAACTGCCCCTGTAACTGTTGCAAGGAGGTTCACATGTTCATTGGTGAGGTACTTCCTTCTTTCAAGGACTGCACCCAGAAGACTGTCCATGAAGCAACCCACAGTCCCTGCAATCACAGCCACCTTCATTGATTTGATGGGATCAGGGCATACACCAAGTAAAAATGCTGATAAACCAATTATACCGGCTCCCGCTATACCGGCAGCGGTTCCAAGGGATGATATGCCTCCATCGGTCCCGGGTTCCACCCTCTTAAGTGTTGTTATGAGTCGCGGTGTCTGCAGAACTCCGATCTCACTCGCCATGGTATCGGCGGTGGCGGTTGCAACGGATCCTATGAAGCCCCCAACAAAACCGTCATAGTATCCAAAGGCAGCCATTATGAAGGGCACTATCCCATTCGATATAACGTTCTTGGCGCTTCTGGTTCCCTCAAAGACACCAAGCTCCTTCTTGTATTCATGTCTGTACTTTGTTGATAGGAGGCCAAGAACGAGGAAAATAAAAATAAGAAGGAGCCAGTTAAAACCGGCGGATAATATTATGAGAAGACCCATAAGGATCATGAAAAGGGACCCCCATACATCGAGGGCACCTCTATAGTAGGTTAAGAATCCAATGAATACGCACAGGAGTACGTATCCAATGTTGAGGTCTATCATGAGGGGTCCCGATCCATTTGATTAGGCTGGTTCCTCCAGAACCCTGCTCTTTATTATTTCAACCCTCTTGAGGGGGTAGATCTTCTTGGCCTGGTGGTATATTTCTGAGGCTATTTTTCCTGTTACAATACCCTCCACGAGTTCCTCAAAGGTCTTCTCTGAGGCGATTTCCCTGAGGTGTTCCTCTATGCTCTGCCTCATGTACTTCTGCTGTGAGGACTTCGCCCTCCGGATTGTTATGGCCAGGGGATGGACCTTAAGTTTGTAACCATCCTTTGTTTCAACTATAACCGGGGCATCGACCCTGCTCGTACCCCTCCTTATCATGCTCCTGACGTAGTCCGTCGTGACCTGGTGGCCTATGAACCTGGTTGTGGCCTCACTGCCGGCGACGCTGTCTATCTGGAACTTCAGCTTAACGTACTGCTTTGAGAAGTCTCCGGTCAGTTCCCTCATGGTGGCTTCAACCCTCCTCTTGAGGAGGAAGTCAGGGTCCCTTGAGGGTGTTGTTCCTATCTCGTTTTCTCCAAACAGTTTAGGACTTTTTATCACATACCATTTCTTTTCTTTCCATGTATCACGTACTCTCCTTCTTCGAGCCTTTGCCATTATATCACCTTAATCTTTAACACCGTAAAAACAGCTGGATTTAACATAAATTCAAAAAATTCATATTTAACTGGTTAACCATGATTTAGAGTTACATACACCGCCAGTATGGAATACTCTATAATAGGATAAGGGAGTATTTAAATCTTGACATGGTGGTTTGGGGTGCTGTGTGGTCATGAATATGAACAGCCATACATACAGTACCATGAAAATGGGGTTATGCGGGTTACACTGACTTCATGAATTCGGTGTGCCTGATCCACCTTTCAAGCACTTCCTCAACCGGGCCCTCATCGGCCACGAATTTTATACCGGCATCCTCAATCCCGACCTTACCCCTGAGGCCGGCCTGGACAGCTATTACAACATCACAGTCTCTGATGGCATCAAGGGCTTTCATCCACTGATGTTTCCCGGTTTCAGAGATTTCAACGGTCCGCTTCTCAAGAAATCTTGGTTTACCCCCACTGTATTCATACACAAGGAACTGGGAGGCCCTCCCGAAATGGAGGTCAACCTCCTCCCCACTGGAGGAGGCCAGTGCTATCCTCATCTTAAGAACCGCCATTTATCCTTTTTATAAGCTCAGCCACGTTTTCTCCGAAACGTCTTATGGTCTCAATTCCCTCACTGTCATCTTCAACCTCGCCGGGGGCCCATCCAAATACCATGTTCCAGTAGGTTGAACCCGGTACTATCATGTCGTTTATGAAGTAGAACATCAGGAGCTCCTGTATGGTCGCGGTGTGGCCTCCGCGCCTTGCAACCGCAATGGGGCCACCGACCTTCCAGCTCAGGAATCCGTCTGAGGCCCTTGAAACCATCCCGATCCGCTGCAGCGCCGCCATCAGGTCGCCCCTGGCGGTTCCAAAGTAGACAGGGGTTGCAACTATGAAGCCCTCGGAGTCACGTATCCTGTCGATTATATCGTTGAGGCCGTCATCTATCCTGCAGCGGTGCTTCTTCGCACAGCTCAGACAGGCCCTGCAGGATTCGATTTTCATCCCACGGAGTGATATTATATCTGTTTCAACACCATGGCTCTCTATAGCATCCCTGCAGTGCTCAAGGACCATCATGGTGTTGCTCTTCTTTCTCGGGCTTGCAGATATCATTAAAACCTTCATATAATTCCTCCTCATGATTATTAACGTCGGCACCTCTGAGTGCATGCTGACATGGACATGATTGCTCTGTTTTGAGGTCCCTGATTGCAGCATCAATGATGTCTATGAGATCATTCTTCTTCTCATCCATAATCTCGAAGACCTCATCTATGGTGAGCTTGCTGGGTGAAATGGACGCCGCATAGTTGGATACGAGGCATATGCTTGCATAGCACATCTCAAGCTCCCTTGCAAGGACGGCCTCTGGCAGTCCTGTCATGCCAACCACGGTGCCCCCAAGGGTCTGGAACATCCTTATCTCTGAGGGTGTTTCAAACCTGGGGCCCTCAGTGCACACGTACACCCCCCCATCAACCACACCTGATGATCCGCTGAGGGCGGAACGTATATTCCTGCAGTAGGGCTCTGTCATGTCTACATGCACTGTTTTCTCATCATAGAAGGTTGATGGACGGGACCTTGTGAAGTCGAGGAAGTCATGGGGCACAACAAAGTCCCCGGGTCCTATGGACCTTTTAAGAGACCCCACAGCATTTGTTGCTATTATCTGTCTGACCCCCAGCTCTTTGAGGGCCCATATGTTCGCCCGGTAGTTTACCATGTGCGGGGGTTTATCATGGCCCGGTGAGTGCCTTGGTATGAAGGCGACCCTCCGCCCGTGGAGTTTGAATACGGATATTTCAGGTGTTTTGCCGTAGGGGGTGATGAGGGACTCCCTTCTCTCCAGCCTCCCGTATTCAGCCATCTCATATATGCCGGTACCTCCAATGATCCCTATCATTGCTTCACCCCGGCTATCCCTTGGCAACGCCGAGGGGGAGCATCCTCGCCACAAGGCGGGATATTCCTGTTTCATGGGCGGTTCTCACAACGACGTCCACGTCCTTGTAGGCCCCCGGGGCCTCCTCTGCAACCACAGGCATGGAGGTGGCCCTGACATAGATGCCCTCACTTTCAAGTTTCCTCTGGACCTCCTCGCCGCGGTAGGTCTTCTTGGCACCTGCACGGCTCATCTTACGCCCGGCGCCGTGGGCGGTTGAACCGAAGGTCTCCTCCATGGCAACCTCTGTTCCGTGGAGAAGGTAGGATGATGTTCCCATTGTCCCTGGTATTATCACCGGTTGACCGATTTTCCGGTACTCCTGAGGTATCTCATCCCTTCCCGGTCCAAAGGCCCTTGTAGCCCCCTTCCTGTGGACGAATACCTCTGTTTCACGACCCTTTATGGTGTGGACCTCCTTCTTGGCTATGTTGTGGGCCACGTCATAGACGATTTCCATCTCCATGTCCTCTGCAGTCATACCGAAGACGGCCTCAAAGGATTCCCTGACCCAGTGGACTATCATCTGACGGTTGGCCCAGGCATAATTTGCAGCTGCTGCCATGGCCTGGAAGTAATCCAGGGCCTCATCCGAGTCCACAGGGGCGCATGCAAGCTGCCTGTCAGGTATGTTTATCTTGTACCTCCTGTATGCCTTGTCCATGAGCCTGAGGTAATCTGAGCAGACCTGGTGGCCGCAGCCACGTGAACCTGAGTGTATCATGACGGCGACCTTTCCGGGGCTCACACCGTAGACCCTGGCTGCTTCCTCATCGAAGATCTCATCAACCATCTGGACCTCAAGGAAGTGGTTACCTGAGCCAAGGGATCCGAGCTGGGGTATGCCCCTCTTCTTGGCCTTTTCACTGACCTTTTCTGAGCTGGCCTCCTCCATTTTACCGTTTTCTTCAAGGCGCCTGAGGTCCTGGTCCCAGCCGTATCCGTTTTCAACGGCCCATTCAGCCCCGTTTTCAAGCACCTCATCGATCTCCCCGGGTTTCAGGCGTATCTTCCCCTTACTCCCAACACCGGAGGGGACATTGGTGAAGAGCGTGTTTATGAGCTCCTTTATCTTTGGCCTGACATCCTCATGGTCAAGGTTTGTCCTGACCATCCTCACACCACAGTTTATATCGAATCCAACACCTCCAGGGCTTATAACTCCTGTTCGGGCGCTGAAGGCACCCACACCTCCAATGCTGAAGCCGTAACCGAAGTGAATATCTGGCAGTCCAATGGAGAACTTCTGGATACCCGGGAGACAGGCAACGTTGGCCACCTGATCGATGGCCCCCTTCTCAAGGTCCCTGAGGGCCTCCTCCCTCAGGAAGATCCTCCCGGGCACCCTCATCCCCTTCTTGTATGATGTTGGAACTTCCCATACGGATTCTCTCACCTTAACCAGTTCTTCATGTATACTCATGCAAACCATCCTCCATCATTTCTTCTCATCAATTAGAGGTCCAGAATTACCCTAGCCTTTATCAGCCCATCTTCATCCAGGATTTCCATCATATGGAATGTCACGGCCTTCACCTCGTCACGCCGCTCATGGCTTTCCTTTATCTCTTCACCCATGGCGGTGCCGGTGAGGTGGAGGCCATCATCTTTCTCATCTATCTTAACTTTGAATTTACTGAATAAAATAAATTCAGTGTCATGTATGAAGAGCAGTTCATCCAGCCAGTCATAGAGAAGCGAAACCCTATCCTCTGATGTGATTTCAACTCTCCTCTCCTCAGCAGCCTCAACCAGTGAGGTGTCGGTCATAACCTCGAACATTGCAAGGGCTGCGTTCTCAAAGACCTCCTCGAGGTCATGTCCATAGGCCCAGAATCCAGCATCTGCAGTGACATCAAAGAATTCAAACCCTTTCATGGTCTCCCTCCCGGTGTGCAGCAGGTGACATTGATCATGAACTTAAGATGCACATACACTGAGTTATTGAGGGGGTTCTCTATCCCCGGTATGTGCTTTACTCTTTACTTTTCAGGTGCTCTCTATCTCTTTTCTTAAATAATCTCCACATGAACATGGTAGTGGAGTGGATTATTATGCACAGTCTGAGGAAATCAAACAGTATATGGAGACGTCTCGGGCACCTTGCTGTTGTGGTGGATGTGAGGTCATGTTTAATCATCTCAATGGTTCTCATGGCCCTCCTGTGGGGCGTTATCAGCGTCGCAGCGGGAGGAAACTCAAATTATCCTGCGGGTATCTGAATTAGAAGCCAGGGCACCTTCGGAGGTCCTCCCTGCTGAAACGTGGAATCAAAATCCGGGAGTTACCACGAACACCCTTACCGGTGAGCCTTGTGTCAATCAACCTTAAAAATTCCAGTTTCTCAATGATCCTGTTGAAGGATGAGTAGCTTGAACCTGTGCTCTCCCTGAAGAGCTCGTAGAGGGCCCCGGCTGTCATATCCTCGCCGGCGTCTGCAAGTATCCTCAGAAACTCCCTCTCATTTTCGTTCAGGGTTCGCACCGTGTGTATGAGATTCACGGGTCCTGTGCTCTTCAGGGCCCTTTCAAGGTGCTCCTCTCCTATCACCGGCGATGCATCCGCCTCTGCAAGGTTTCCACAGACCCTGAGGAGGTCTATACCGTAGCGGAGATCCCCGGTATCCATTGTATGGTCAGTTATCCTCTCAAGGAGCTCATCGGAAATGACACCCGGGTAGAATCCGACCCTGACACGATCCCTGAGTATGTTGAACACCTCCTCACGGGTGTAGGGAGGGAATACGATCTCCTGGGGTATGAATATGGAGTCAACATTTTTATCAAGGGCGTACCTGAACTCGATGTCTGAGAGAACAGCGAATACCCCGGTCCTCACACCCTCAAATACTTCATGGGCCCTAAGTATATCGTAGAGTACCTTGTTCGCATTTTTACTGTAGAAGAGGTGGTTGATGTCATCAAGGGCAACCACCAGGGCCCTCTTCTCGGTGGCAAGGTGCTGCATTATGGTCTGATATATCCTTGAGAATGGTACTCCGGTTTCAGGGGGCTGGTGCCCGAATATCTTGCTGTAGATCTGTGAAAAGATCCCGAATCTTGTGGTGTGGAGCTGACAGTTTATGTAGCAGCATACAACGCCCTCTGATGTTGATTCAACCATTTCAAATATCTTCTTGATGGCGGTTGTCTTACCTGTTGCACAAGATCCCAGTATAACCGCATTGACGGGCCTCCCATTCCTCAGGGCGGGCCTTATACACACTGCAAGGGCCTCCATCTGGGACTCCCTGTACCTGTAGTTCTCAGGAACATAGTCGGGGTCAAAGGCGTTCATGTTCCTGAAGAGAGTCTCATCATGCAGGAGTATATCCCTTATATCGCGCCTCTTATCGCCTTTCATGGTCCTTCACGTTCATTTTATTGAATTCACCATTTCTCTATCATGACATCCCCGTTCCTCTCAAGCCAGTCTATTAGTCTGCTGGCGTACTCAAGTTTGAGCCTTTTAACGGGATCGGCCGGTCCAAGCTCAGAGTCCATATCAGGCCTTGAGTACCTTGTCACAACCTCACCGAAGTCCATGCCTGCCAGCACTATACGACCGGCGCCGAGGGCTGCGGCAAGGAAAACAGCGCGGTCACCATCTGTGAATCCACCAAAATTGTGGAGACAGCCATGGGGGATGCTCTGGGTTGTCCCGATGATGTTCTGGAGGAGTGGGAGGTACCTCCTGAGGGCAGGGAGGTTGTTTCCATGGGCGTGGACCACCACCACCGCCCCCTGCCGGTTTGCCTCGATTATATCCTCCATCTTACCATCGAGGTCGGTTACTATTATGTCAGGCAGCACATCCTCCTCGAGGAGTGCAGTGGTGGCACCATCTGCCGAGATGACTGTCATGGGCTCATCAAGGGCCCTGAACCTTTTGAGGTGGGATCTGAGTGATGGTCCAGCCCCGAATACAATGAAGTCACTGGATGGGACATCAATGTCATCAACCCGCAGGCATCCGTGTTCCCTGAGGAAGGCGTCGAGGTATGATGCTGACTCCTCATCAGCCCTCCTGTCAAATCCAAAGTCATCAAGTATACGTGTGTACCATCTGAGCCATACCTGGACTTCCATGGGATAACTTTATCCACATTTATATATCATTCTTTGGGTTTTCTCCTGGTGGGAGCTGGAGCTCAGGAGCCTGATTCAGGCCCTGAAGCCGCGA